>NZ_JBHXBG010000074.1:0-27284 GCF_042726755.1 Promicromonospora sp. NPDC060271
CTGCCGATCACCTGACCTTTTACCGATCATTCAGCGGGCGATCATTCGGCGCGATCGCCCCGCCGGATCAGCTCACATCTTGTGGCCGGCCGAACGGAGCTGCTGGCACGCCTCGACGATGCGGGCGGCCATACCTGCCTCCGCCGCCTTGCCCCAGGCACGCGGGTCGTAGGCCTTCTTGTTGCCGACCTCGCCGTCCACCTTGAGCACGCCGTCGTAGTTCTTGAAGAAGTGGTCGGCCACCGGACGCGAGAACGCGTACTGCGTGTCGGTGTCGATGTTCATCTTGATGACGCCGTTGTCGACGGCCGCGGCGATCTCCTCCGCCGTCGAGCCCGAACCACCGTGGAACACGAGGTCGAACGGGTTCTCCTTGCCGATCTCCGCACCGACGGCCTTCTGGATGTCGAGCAGGATCTCCGGGCGGAGCTTGACGGCACCCGGCTTGTACACGCCGTGCACGTTGCCGAAGGTGAGGGCCGTCAGGTAGCGGCCCTTCTCGCCCGCGCCGAGTGCCTTGACCGTGGCCAGGCCGTCCTCGACCGTCGTGTACAGCTTGTCGTTGATCTCGGCGGTGTGGCCGTCCTCCTCGCCACCGACGACGCCGATCTCGATCTCGAGGATCGTGCGCGCCGCCTGCGACAGCTCGAGCAGCTCGGCCGCGATCACGAGGTTCTCCTCGATCGGCACGGTGGAACCGTCGAACATGTGCGACTGGAACGTCGGCAGGCCGCCGTTCTTGACCTGCTCCGCCTCGATGGCGAGCAGCGGCTTGACCCAGGAGTCCAGCTTGTCGGCCGTGCAGTGGTCCGTGTGGATGGCGATGTTGACGCCGTAGCCCTTGGCGACCTCGGTCGCGTAGGCCGCGAGCGCCAGCGAGCCCGAGACGCGGTCCTTCACCGTCGAGCCCGACGCGTACTCGCCGCCGCCCACGGAGACCTGGATGATGCCGTCGGACTCGGCCTCGGCAAAGCCCTGAAGTGCGGCAGTGATGGTCTGCGACGAGGTGATGTTGACGGCGGGGTAGGCGAACTTGCCGGCCTTCGCCCGGTCGATCATCTCGGCGTAGACCTCAGGGGTTGCGATGGGCATCTGCGAAACTCCAAATGACTGGTGAGATGGGCGGTCGCAAAGAATGTCCAGGGCCGCCCGGGTAGGCACCTTCGATCTTGCCACGATCCACAGGCCGCTGTGTGCGGCCGTTCGACAGTCGAACGGCCGAAACACTGTGGTCTTCGTCTGTCCGTCACCCTCGGACGCCGTCGAGGACCGCTCTGACCTCAGCTGACGGGGCGGTCCTCCGGGTTGCGTTCACGGACGGGGGTGAAGGCGGCTACGCCGACCACCGCCAGATAGACGACGGCCACCGCGAGCAGCGGCCCGGATGCGCCGAAGCGGTCGGCGGCGGCGGTGAGGACAGCGGCGCCGAGGGGCGCGAGGCTGTAGTGGATGGTCCAGAACGCCGCGGTGACCCGCCCGAGCAGGGCGTCGGGCGTGACGAGCTGGCGCAGCGACATCGAGCAGACCGCAGCGAGCATGAGCCCGAACCAGAACACGAAGACCGCCGCCCCCATGACCACCGCGTCGCGGTTCAGCGCGAGTGCCACGCCTGCCAGGCCGCACAGGGTCATGGCGGTGATCCAGCAGGCCCCGAAGCCGAACGTCCGGCGCAGGCGGGCGGACAGGACCGCCGCGAGGCACGTACCGGCCCCTGCCGCGGCCATGACGTACCCGACGACGTCCTCGCTCTGCCCCAGGCCGTGCCGCACCTGGTAGATGATCACGTCGGTCAGGCCGTACGTGACGAAGGTGGTGATCGTCAGGGAGACGGTCAGCACGCGCAGCACGGGGTGGCGCCACAGGAACCGCGCGCCGGTGACGAAGCCCGTCCGGAGGTCGCGTCCGAGACCGGGGCGGTCCACCGTCGCGGCGGGTGCCACCCGGGAGAGGCGGACGGCGAGCAGCCCGAGCGCCGAGACGCCGAAGGTCGCCGCGTCGACGGCGATCGCCGTCGTGACGCCCACCGTCGAGGCGATCAGCCCGGCGAGCGCCGGTCCGCCGATGGTGGCCAGCGAGGCGGTGGCCTGGAGCCTGCTGTTGGCCTCGGCAATCCGTTCCCGGCCGACGATGGCCGGCACCACCGTGATGTAGGTGATCCGGAAGAGCTGCCCGAACACCGACGCGACACCCGCGACGACGAACAGCAGCCAGGTCTGCGGCTCGATCGCCCAGCAGACCGGGACGGCCGCGAACAGCAGCAGGCGCGCCACGTCGCAGGCGATCAGGAGCCTGCGCCGGTCGAACCGGTCGACCACCGCCCCGCCGACGAGGCCCGTCGAGAGCGACCCGACCGCCATGACGCTCGTCAGCAGGCCCATCTGCACCAGCGAGCCGGTGGCCTCCAGCATGAGCAGGGGGAAGGCGATCACCGAGAACGAGTCGCCCAGCACCGAGAGCGTCTGGGTGCCCCAGAAGACCACGAAGTTCCGGTCCCGGGTCAGGGACTCGCTGCTCATCCGCCGCTCCGGTCCACCTGACGATCCTTGCCGAGTCCTCACCCGCAAGCAACGACGTCTCTGGGCCGACGGCGTCCCGTGCTCGCCCTGGAGCGACGGCCTACGAGGCGTGCCGTGTCGCCCAGGCGTGCATCGCTATGGCGGCAGCGGCTCCCGCGTTGATCGACCGGGTCGAGCCGTACTGCGTGATGTGCAGGACGACGTCGCAGGCGGCCTGCGCCTCCGCCGTCAGGCCGGTGGACTCCTGGCCGAACAGCAGGACGCACTCCCGGGGGAGGGCATACCCCTCGATCGGTACGGAGCCCGGCACGTTGTCGATGCCGACGATCGGCAGGCCGCCCGGGGCCGCCGTTCGCGCCCACTCGGCCAGCGCCGGGGCGTCCGGGTGGTGCGTCACGTGCAGGTACCGGTCGGTGACCATGGCGCCGCGGCGATTCCACCGACGTCGGCCCACGATGTGCACGCCCGCCGCGTTGAACGCGTTGGCGGTGCGGACCACTGAACCGATGTTGAGGTCGTGCGCCCAGTTCTCGATGGCCACGTGGAGCGGGTGCCTGCGCGTGTCCAGGTCGGCGACTATCGCCTCCACGGACCAGTACCGGTAGTGGTCGGCGACGTTCCGGCGGTCGCCGTCGGCCAGGAGCTCCGGGTCGTAGCGCGGGTCGTCGGGCAGCGGTCCGGGCCACGGGCCGACGCCGACCTGGCTCTCGACAGGCTCGACCCCCGGCTGGGCAGGTGTGTCCCGCGAGGACTCGGTGCTGGTCATGCCCGTCATTGTGCCCCGCCGGACGCGCAGCCTTCGTGGGGACAGCGGCTGTCCCTCCCGATCCCCCGCGCGGCTTGTCGTGCGATCTCACCTCACGAGCCCGCATGCTCCAGAGCGAAAGCGACAGCGTCCTGAGGGGTTGCCGCGATCGGCGGTGAGTCTGGAACGGGGTGGCCGTCGACGTCGAGCATCTGCCAACCGCCGAGGCTGACCACCGGCACTCCACGGCGCTTGGCGAGGGCGAGCTCGGACAGGGTGCCCCAGGAACCGCCGACGACGATCACGGCATCCGCCGACCACACCAGGACGGCGTTGCGGGCCTCACCCATGTTCGTGACCAGGACGGCGCTGAGATCAGGGTTGGCGTCGTTCTTGCTGGCTCCCGGACGGACTCCGATCACCAGACCGCCGGCCGAGCGCGCGCCGGCGGAGACTGCGGCCATGACGCCTGCCCCGCCACCGTTGAGGACGGTGGCTCCGGCTTGGGCGAGCAAGCGCCCGACCTCGTGCGCGTTGGCGGCGTCCTGCTCGGTGCATTCGCGTGGCCCGCAGACAGCGACCTGGTTCGGCATGGTTCCTCCTGGTCACGGCTCAGGTTCAGATGGCATGTCGAAACGAGCTCAGGGATCAAGCCTGCGAAACCGCGCAAGTATCGCTTGGCCTGCCTCCACAACGGCGTCGGCACCGCGTGAGGCGATACGGATCGCGCGCTGGGCTTGGTGAGGGAGCCGGTACTTCTCGGCACCGGACAGTGCCGTCAACAACGCTTCCTCTGCTGCGTCCCGGTCGCCATTGACGAGATGCACCTCGCCAGCGGTCACCCTCTCGATGACTGTCCACTGTGGAGCCACCGCTTGAGCCGTGACAGGCAGCGACTCCATGAGTCTGGCAGCGAGGGATCCTCGGCCCGTGGCGACGAGGCCACGTATCCGCACCTCGTGAAATGTGAACTGGTTGCCGAGCATCCCGGCGTCTCCCAAGGTGTCGAGCTGACGCTGATAGTTGTCGATTGTGGTGTCGAACAACGCCGCGTCGCCTGCTTCGCCGGCAGCGCGCGCGAGGAAAGCCAGTGCAGTGATCCGCGCAGCGGGATCTGCGCGCAGTTCGATCGAACTGCTCAAGCGCTCAATCGCAGCACTGGTCCGCCCTGCTTTTCTGAGCTCGTTTCCATGCATAGCAAACGCATAGGCAAGGAATTGCGGCTCGTCCAGTCGCTGAGCGACGTTCAGGGCCTGCCCCGTCCACCGTGCGGCGGTGGCGAGTCTTTCCTCCGGGAGTACCGTTCCGAGTGCAATGCCAAGGGATGCCCGCGCTCTGCCGAGAAGCGCCCACGATCCTCGGTCGACGTATCCGTCGATCGCACGGGCTTCAAGCCTGGCGACGAGTGGCCACAGCTCGTCGATAGCATCGACGGTGCGACCCGCTTGGCGGGCGATGTCCGCCAGTTTCAACACTGATTCCGCAAACTGTGTGAGCGCTGCCGTCGTGGCATCGTCCACTGCCGTCACGCCGAGGACGTGCGGTGGGACACCGAGACATTGTGCGATGTGGCGAAGGACGCCGACGTCGGTGATGGTCCGGCGGCGGGTCTCGATCATCGACACATACGTCTTGTCGTAACCGAGCAGCGCGGCTACTTGTTCTTGGCTCAGCCCGTTCAGTCGACGGTAGGCGCGGAGGATCACAGCGAGGTCGCGGGAACGCAGCGCATGGCTCGCGTCGGTGCTAGACCACAGCCACAGGGCTGACGGGCGCCCTCGCTGACCTCCCGGCGACCGCTCGGTCATCGCAGGTCGCGAGCCATCAGTTCGAGCCATGTCGCGATGGATCGACGGTAGCCCTCAGGCATCGTCAGCCGGGCGATCTCAGCGGCGGTGAACAACCCGACTTCCTTGTGCTCATGCGACAGGACGGGTTCAACGTCCGCCTCCGGGTAGCAACCATAGGTCGCGATGAAGACGTGCTTCTTAGCCACCTGGATGTAGTACATCCAGGTGTCAAGAATCGGGCCAGTCTTGACCTTCCATTGCGTCTCCTCCCAGATCTCGCGGGCCACGCATTCTTCGGGCGTCTCGCCGATCTCAATACGCCCGCCTGGCAGCTCCCATTCTTCACGTTCGTTCTTCAGGAGCAGCACCCGTTCGGCCTTGTCCGCGACAACACCCTTGACGGAAATCGGGAACATGGACGGAGACAGAGACACCAGATCATCCTCTCGTGTGGCTACCGTTCGATCGCTGCGAGCGTAGCAACAGCGCCCAGCACGGGATGCCAGATCAGGGTTGACAATCCGTCAGTAGACGCCCTTCGCCGCAGGCGGTGTAGTTCATTGCATCGAAACCTGGAGGTGGACACCTATGCACACGGACCTACCCCTCCGTAATAGCTCGGCACCAGCCGATGTGCTCGCGGACGTTGCATCAGTCGGAGTGGCGTTGATCGATGGCGTGCCCGGACGGTCCGGGCTCGTCGCGCTCGCCCACTCGATCGGGACCGTGGTGCCGCACAGAGACAGCGACCTGGACGGCGCAACCGCGATCGAAGACCGCGCTCACCGCGACGCCGCCATGGTGGGATTCACCCGCGCACCGTTGGCACCCCACACCGACCGCTCCAGCATCGAGAACCCGCCCGGACTGCTCCTGACGGTCTGCAGCCAGGAACCAGTCTCCGGCGGCGAGTCAGTGATCGTCGACGGACAGGCCGTCTATGACGACCTGGCACAGACCATGCCCAGCGCACTCGCTGCGCTGTGCGCTCCGCGCTCCGCACTGTTCGGCGGCGCCGACGGATACCTCGGATCGGTCTTCGCACCTGGACCGGACGGTGTGGTGGCCGTGCGGCTCAGGCTCGACAGCCTCGTGCGGTTCGCACCCGCCGTCGCACCACACATTCCCGCTCTGCGTGCCGCGATCGAACGACACCTCGTCACGCTGCCTGTCCGCACTGGCGCTGGCTACGTGCTGAACAACCGCCGGTGGCTTCATGGGCGCCGAGGTTTTGCCGGACCACGGCTCATGTACCGAGTGACAGCGGACCCACGCCCTCACACCGTGACTGCGGGGTTCCGGCCGGAAACCACCGTAACCGGCGAGACTGCCGTTCCCACCGTCCTGCGCCGTCAGGAGCCCATCGACACGACCACAACTGCCGAACCCGCACCCCTCTCATCCATCACAGCCCCTGGGGACCACCCATGACACCGGCGACTACTTCGACGCCAACGGTCCTGTCCGAATATTCTGCCGGGGCAAGCGGGTCAGTGATGATCGCATTGGACATCGACGGGACAATCACCGCCAGCGGCAGCCTGGACGTACCCGCCATGACGACTGCGGCCGTCTCTCGTGCTCGGGCGAGCGGCCATCACGTGGTTCTGGCCTCGGGCCGGTCCCTGGCCGGTGTGATGCCCATCGCTCGCGCCCTGGATCTCGATACAGGCTGGGTCGTCGCGTCCAACGGTGCGGTGATCGCCCGCCTGGCATCCGGCTCGGACGGGTACGAGCTCGACGCCGGTATCGATGTCCAGCTCCTCGATTCACGTCTGGTCATCACCGCGGCGCTCACCGCGCGGCTGCCCGCACTGGGGATCGCCGTGGAGGAGATCGGCGTCGGCTACTACGTCGATGCCCTCTTTCCCGCTGGGCTTCTACGAGGTAACCAGACGGTGCTGCCGGTACATGAGCTGCAGACCTTGGCCTCTCCCCGGATCGTGCTGCGCGCGCCGAGCGTGCACGCTCTGGTCAACCCGTTGCGTGCCGTCGGGCTCACCGTCACACCCGCCGGCGTCGACTGGCTGGACGTGACCCCCGGCGGGCTCTCCAAGGCGACAGCCCTCGAAACCGTACGCCGTCGTCTGAGCGTCGACCCCACCAACACAATCGCTGTGGGCGACTCCGACAACGACATCGAAGCCCTGCGGTGGGCAGCGCGCGGCGTCGCCATGGGAGACGCACCTGAAATTGTCCGCGCCGCCGCCGACGAGGTCACAGGGAACCTCCAAGAACACGGGGTGGTCGACGTGCTCCGTTCGTTGACGGTCGCGCGATGAGCGCCGTCGAACTCGGAGCGGAGCAGGAAGACTTCGCCTCCGAAGCCGTCGCCACCGTGACCGCACCCCCTCTGTTGGGACCTGAGGCCCCGGCCGCGCCCGTATCGGCGCCACCGACGGCTCCGCGCGGAACCTGCGTGAACTGCGGAAGCGACGTCACGCTCCAACAGGTCGCGACCGACACGGCCCGCCACACCTACCAATGGGTTCCTGCCGGTGAGGCTCGCCGCCCGGGGCGCTGGTGCAGCGAAGCGGCGATGCCGGCGTATCACTGGGCTCACGGCGCCACCGCTGCTGTCTACCACGTCTCGATCTGACCCCACCCAGGCGCCGTTCGCTGCTGACACAGCGGCAGAACCAACTTCTACGAGGCGCTGCTCCTACGAACCAAGTGATGGGGTCGACACGATGCACAAAGAGGTCCGCAAGGCGGTCGAGGAGGCTCGGCGCGCAGGCTTCGGAGTCCGTGAGCTGAGCGGTCACACGTGGGGTCGGATCGAATGCTCCTGCGGCAAGCATGTCAAGGTCTTCTCGACGGGCAAGAACCCAGAGAATGGGGCCAAGGAGATCCGTCGATTCATCGCCCAGCACAAGGACCACGTCTCATGACGACATTCCAGTTCACCCTTCGCCTGGACCGCGAGCTGAGCGAAGCGGAGGAGGATGCTATCGAGGCCGGAGTGCCCGAGGTCCACAGCATCGAGGGCGGTCTCGGCTCGACCGACGCGCACGTCGCCATCGACACCGACTCCTTCGCCGACGCCGTCACAGCCGTCGTGTGGAAGATCGAGGCCACCGGGCAGCGCGTCGTCGGTCTCGAACTAGCGGATCTGGTGACACTCGACGAGATCGCGGCTCGCGTCGGCCAGGACACCGAATTGGTACGGGCGAGGGCCACAGACGTCGACGCAGGGTTCCCCGCGACGAGCGGACCTGCGGAATGGGGCCTGTACCCGTGGCCTGCGGTGTCCGCCTGGTTCCGGGAGCGATTCCCCGGCCAGCAGTTCGAGCTCGACCAGCAGGGCGCCGTCGCGGACCTGGTCCTGCGTGCGCGCTCGCTCGCCGACATCGATCACCGAGCGCGGTGGGCACGGCTCCTCACTGTCTGACCTGCACGCCGTCAGAAGATCAGACCTGGTCGACGATGTCCGCTATCGAGTTCACCACGTGGCTCGGGCGGAACGGGTACGTCTCGACCTCGTCGACGGTCGTCGACCCCGTGAGCACCAGGAACGTCTCCAGGCCGGCCTCCATGCCGCCGAGGATGTCCGTGTCCATGCGGTCGCCCACCATCGTCGTCGACTCCGAGTGCGCGCCGATCAGGTTGAGCGCCGACCGGAACAGCACCGGGTTCGGCTTGCCCACGTAGTAGGGCTGGCGGCCGGTCGCCGCCGTGATCATCGCGGCCACCGACCCGGCGGCGGGCAGCAGGCCCTCCTGCGAGGGGCCGGTCACGTCGGGGTTGGTGCAGATGAACCGGGAGCCGCCCGTGATCAGCCGGATCGCCTTGGTGATGGCCTCGAAGGAGTACGTGCGGGTCTCGCCGAGCACCACGTAGTCCGGGTCGGACTCGGTGAGCGTGTAGCCCGCCTGGTGCAGCGCCGTCGTCAGGCCGGCCTCGCCTATCGCGTACGCGCTGCCGTTCGGGATCTGGTCGGCGACGAACTGGGCGGTGGCGAGGGCCGACGTCCAGATGTTCTCCTCGGGCACCTCGATGCCGCTGTAGGCGAGCCGGGCACGCAGGTCGCGTGGCGTGAAGATCGAGTTGTTCGTCAGGACGAGGAACGGCAGCTCCTTGTCCCGCAGCGCCTTGATGAACTCGGGGCCGCCGGGAAGGGCGGTGCCCTCGTGCACCAGCACGCCGTCCATGTCCGTCAGCCAGGCTTCGGTGGTCCGCTCGATCATGGGCGTCAGCCTAGCTGGCGCGCCGTACCGCCAGGGGTCAGGTCAGGCCCGGGATCCCGTAGCCGTCGATCGTCCCGCCCGACTCGAAGCGCGGACCACCCTTCTCCATGGGCAGCACGATCCGCGCGACCTCCGCGACGCGCTTGGCCCGCTCGGTCAGGGTCGTCACGTCGGTACGGCCGGGCCGCCACAGCATGATCGACGGCCCCTCGATCCGGAGCCGCGAGCCGTGGAAGTCGGGCAGCATCACGATGTTCGCGAGGCGCGCGTCGAGGGCCCTGCGCGCGAAGTACTCGTCGGAGGTGCGCACGAGCCACTGGCCGTCGAACGCGGGGTTGTCGATCTGGACGTCCTGCGCGCCGAAGAGCTTCTGCCACTTCTCGCGGATGCCCTCCGGCGACAGGTCCACCACGGGCTCGCCCGGTAGTGCGTCGAGCGCCACGACGTGGGCAGTGCGCCGCAGGCCGGGGCGGCGCGTGTCGGCGCCGGGTGTCCCCGTGCGCCAGGTGTAGGTGAACGAGACGATGTCGTGGCCGTCGACGTTCCCCCGGAGCACGTCGCGCGCCTCCCGGTCCAGGCCGAGGCCGAACGGCTGGCCGCTCCAGCGCTGGGCGAGCACCGGATCCTTGCCGATGTACTCCCACCCGTTCGCCTCTGCCCACTGGGCGACGTCCTGCGAGCGCCCGCGCTTCATCACCCGCACCGCGGCGATGGTGAACGCCACCAGTCCGATGACGAGCAGGACTAAAGCGACAAATGGCCCCATGAACCTAAAGATACAGTAGGGCTAGGCAAAAGTCTTCGCGGGAAGTGATATCGAGACGACCGGATTACGGTATTGGCGACCTCAGGCGAGGCCCAGGTCCTGCAGGCCGTACAGGTAGTGGTACGGCACGCCGAGCGCCTCGATCTTCTCGCCGGCTCCGGTGGCCCGGTCGACGATCGTGGCCACGCCGAGCACCTCGGCGCCCGCCGCGCGCGCCGCCTCGATCGCGGCGATCGGCGAGCCGCCGGTGGTGGTGGTGTCCTCCACCACGACCACCTTGCGCCCGGCGATGTCCGGCCCTTCGATCTGGCGCTGCATGCCGTGCGCCTTGGCCGCCTTGCGCACCACGAACGCGTCCAGGTCCTGCCCGCGTGAGGCCGCGGCGTGCAGCAGCGCGTCGGCGATGGGGTCGGCGCCGAGGGTGAGCCCGCCCACCGCGTCGATCTCGGCGGTGCCGAGCCCTACCTCCTCGAGGTGGTCGAGGAGCACGTGCCCGACGAGCGGGGCCGCCCGGTGGTGCAGCGTGATCCGGCGCAGGTCGACGTAGTAGTCGGCCTCCTTGCCTGAGGACAGGGTCACCTTGCCGTGCACCACGGCGAGCTCCTTGATGAGCTCTGCCAGCTGCTCGCGCGGGGTCGGGGAGAAGTCAGCGTTCACGGTGCAAGGGTACGTCGCGGCGGACGCCGGTCCGGGTTGCCGTGGACCTCTGGGAGGGTTCTGCTGTGAGCATCATGGACAACGCGGTGTACGTGGACGGAAAGCGCACGGCGAACCCGGCGAGCATCGAGGAGACCTGCGAGGTCACCCGCGAGCGGGGCGGGACCGCCTGGGTCGACCTGGCCTGGCCCGAACCCGACGAGATCCGGGAGGTGGCCGAGGAGTTCTCCCTGCACCACCTCGCCGTCGAGGACGCCATCCACGCGCACCAGCGCCCGAAGATCGAGCACTACGACGACGTCCTGTTCGTGGTGCTGCATCCCGCGCGCAGCGTGGACGACGACGGTGACGGGCACATCGACCGGGTCGAGTTCGGCGAGGTGCACGCCTGGGTGGGACCGGACTTCGTGGTCACCATCCGGCGGTCCGTCACGCCGGACCTGGACGCCATGCGGGGCCGGCTGGAGCAGGACCCCGACCTGCTGCGCCTGGGACCGGTCGCGATCCTCGTGGCGCTCCTGGACGAGGTCGTTGACACCTATCGCCCCGTCGTCACGCGGCTGCGCGGCGACATCGACCAGATCGAGGACCAGCTCTTCTCGCGCGACCCGGAGGTGTCGTTCCGCATCTACGAGGCGACCCGCGAGGTGATCGGGCTGCAGCGCGCCACCGGCCCGCTGGTGGACATGCTCCAGGAGCTGCACGACGCCAAGCAGCGGTACGTCGGCGGGGAGCCGGGCACGGAGCACCTCGACGCCGACCTCCCGCAGGACCCGCTCTGGGTCGAGCTGCTGCGCAGCCTGCGCAACGTGCTGGACCACGCCGTCAAGCACGCGGAGACGTCGGGCACGTTCCGCGCGCTGCTGACGAACGCGCTGAACGTGCACTCCACCCTGGTGACCCAGGAGCAGAACGAGGAGATGCGGCGCATGTCGGCGATCAGCCTTCAGCAGAGCGAGCAGACCAAGAAGATCTCCGCCTGGGCCGCGATCCTCTTCGCGCCGACGCTGATCGGCACCATCTACGGCATGAACTTCCACCACATGCCCGAGCTGCACTGGACGCTCGGGTACCCGCTCGCGCTCGCCGGGATGCTCGGCCTGGGCGGGATCTTCTACTGGATCTTCAAGAAGGTCGGCTGGCTCTGACACTTGTCAGACGCTCAGGTCACCGGAGTGACCTGAGCTTCTGACACGGACGGGTCGGTTCAGCGGTACTTGCCGACGGCGCGGACGGCCCAGCGCGGCGCCGCCCGCAGCACGGCGGCGGCCACCTTGTACCGCACCGAGGGTGTGGACAGGACGACGCCGCGGCGCACGTCCTCCAGCGCCACCCGGACGACGTCGGAGGCGTCGAGCCAACCCCACTCCGGGATCGCCGACTTAGGGATGCCCGCCCGCTCGTGGAACTCCGTGTGCGTGAAGCCGGGGGACAGCAGCGTCGCGGTGACGCCGGTGCCCTTGAGCTCGACCGCGAGCGACTCGGTGAAGGTCCGCACGTACGCCTTGGCCGCTGCGTAGGTGCCGCCGGCGGTCAGGGCCGCCACCGAGCCGACGTTGAGGATCGCGCCCCGGTCGCGTTCGAGCATCTGCCCGACGGCGGCGTGGGTCAGCTCGACGACCGCCTTGACCATGACGTCGATCCCGCGGCGCTCGGTGCTGATCCGGCCCTCCGCGAAGCTCGCGCTCGTGGCGAAGCCCGCGTTGTTGACGAGCAGCCCGACGGGCGGCAGGCCGCCGTCCTCGGGACCGCCGCCGCCGACGGCGAGCCGCCGCGCGACCCGCGCGACGTCGTCGGGCACCGACAGGTCCGCGCGGAGCACCTCGACCGCCACACCGTGGGCGCCGCGGAGCTCCGCGGCGACCTGGTCGAGGCGCTCCTCGTCGCGGGCCACGAGCACCAGGTCGTGTCCCGCCGCCGCGAGCTGCCGAGCGAACTCGAGTCCCAGGCCGGCGGACCCGCCGGTGATCAGTGCTGTGCTCATAGAGGCACCTTAGGCCGTTGGGCGGCTGAGCGATTGTGCCCAGATTCCGGCCTGATCCTGGGCACAATCGCTCACCTCGGGGACCGAGGGCTACGCCTCGGTGCGTTCCCGGCGCTTTAGCCAGATGCCCACGGCCAGCAGCACCACGATCGCGACGTACGCCGAGGCGGCGAACGGGCTGGCGACCAGGTAGCTCAGGTCGCCCTGGCTGATCGCGAGGGAACGGCGCAGCCGGTCCTCCGCCATCGGGCCGAGGATCATGCCGACCACCAGCGGTGCCACGGGGTACCCGTAGCGCCGCATGAAGAACCCTGCCGCGCCGATGAGCACCAGGAGCAGCACGTCGACCGGCGAGAAGTTCAGCGCGTAGGAGCCGAGCGCGCCGAACATGAGGATGCCCGCGTAGAGGTAGTGCCGCGGGATGCGCAGCACCTTCACCCACATGCCCACGAGCGGCAGGTTCAGCACCACGAGCATGAGGTTGCCGATGTACAGGCTCGCGATCAGCGCCCACACCAGCCCGGACTCGTTCAGCATGAGCTGCGGGCCGGGCTGGATGCCGTAGGACTGGAACGCGACGACGATGATGGCCGCTGTCGCCGTCGTGGGCAGGCCGAGGGTGAGCAGCGGGACCAGCACACCCGCCGAGGCGGCGTTGTTCGCCGACTCCGGACCCGCCACGCCCTCGATGGCGCCCTTGCCGAACTGCTTGCGACGCTCCTTGCCGGCGAGCCGCTTCTCGGTCGCGTAGGAGAGGAACGTCGCGACGTCGGCCCCGCCTGCCGGGATGGTGCCCACCGGGAAACCGATGGCCGCGCCACGCAGCCACGGCTTCCAGGAACGGCGCCAGTCGTCGCGCTTCATCCAGGAGCGCCAGCCCTTCTCGACCGGGATCACCTTGATCGGTCCGTGCCGCAGCCGGGAGCCCACGTACAGGGCCTCACCGACGGCGAACAGGCCGACGGCGACCACCACGACGTCGATCCCGTCGGCCAGGTTGGGCACGCCGAACGTGAAGCGCTGCTGGCCCGTCAGGGTGTCGGTGCCGACCAGCCCGAGGAACAGGCCGAGGGCGAGCGACGCGAGGCCACGCGGGACCGAGGAGCCGATCAGGGCGCCCACGGTGATGAACGCGACCACCATGAGGGCGAAGTAGTCGGGATCGCCGAGCTGGACCGCCACGTCGGCGATCACCGGCGCAAGGAACGTAAGCGCGACCGTTGCGATCGTGCCCGCGACGAACGAACCGATGGCCGCGGTGGCGAGCGCCGCGGCGCCCCGCCCGGCGCGCGCCATCTTGTTGCCCTCGATCGCCGTGACTATCGAGGCGGACTCACCGGGTGTGTTGAGCAGGATCGACGTCGTCGAGCCGCCGTACATGCCGCCGTAGTAGATGCCGGCGAAGGCGATGATCGCCGCCGTCGGCTCCAGGGTGTACGTCAGCGGGAGGAGCAGCGCGATGGCCATTGCCGGGCCGATGCCCGGCAGCACGCCGACCGCCGTGCCGATGAAGACGCCGAACAGCGCCCACAGCAGGTAGACCGGGTGCAGGACGGTGGCGAACCCCTCGAGCAACGCGGAGAAGTTATCCATGGAGGAACGGCACCCCTTCGAGCAGCGGGCCCGGCGGGAGCGACAGCCCCAGCAGCCCGCCGAAGATCAGTTGGACTAGCAGGCCAAGCACGAGCCCGGTCAGGGCCGCACGCCACCACGGGCGCGCGCCGAGGATCATCGCGGCAGCCGCGAACAGGACCGCCGCGGCGAACGGCCAGCCGATGACGTTGATCAGGAACACGTGGACCACCAGGGCGACCACCAGCAGGACCACCGTCAGCCAGTCGGTGCGGACGGTCGGGTCGACGTCCTCGCCGCCCTCCTCCTCACCGCCCCGGCCGCTCAGGACCAGGAGGACCAGCACGACGCCGACCACGGCGAGCATCCCGCCCACCAGATAGGGGAAGGCCCGCGGCCCCAGCGTGTTGGTCGAGCTGGGCACGGTGATGCTCCCGGCGGCGATCAGCACGTACACGCCGAGCGCAGTGGTGGCAAGGGCCAGGACGAGCTCGCCCCACCGACGGCGCGGCGGCCCCGCGGCCCCCGGCTCGAGCCTGTCCGACGGCGGAGGGCCCGCCTCCGCCGTCGGCTCACCCGGTGCTGTGGGCGCCAGGGGCGCCGCGTCGTCGGACCTCACTGGATGAGACCGATGTCCTGGAGCACCACCTGGATCTCGGCGATGTTCCCCTCGAGGTACGTGTCGAACTCGTCGCCGGCGAGGAAGGCGTCGTCCCAGCCCTTCTCCTCGAGGGTGGCCTTCCACGCCTCGGACCCGGCGAGCTCCGTGACCGCCGTGGTCAGCGCCTCCTTGTCGGCCTCCTCGATGTTGCCCGGGGCGACCACACCGCGCCAGTTGGTGAGGACGACGTCGTACCCGGCCTCGGTGAGGGTCGGGGTGTCGGGCAGCGCGTCGACGCGCTCCTCGCCGGACACCGCGAGCGCACGGAGCTCACCGGCCGCCACCTGCTCGGCGTACTCGCTGACGCCCGAGATACCCGCGCTCACGTTGTTGCCGAGCAGCGCGGCCAGCGACTCGCCGCCGCCCGAGTAGGCGATGTAGTTCAGCTTGTTCTGGATGTGCTCCGACGGCATGCCCGCGGCCTGGAGCAGCATCCCCGCGAGGATGTGGTCCGTGCCGCCGGCGGACCCGCCGGTGATCGACACGTCCTTGCCGTTCTCCGTGATGTCCTCGACGAGGTCGTCGACGCTCTTGTACGGCGAGTCCGCCGGGACCACGATGACCTCCTGCTCCTCCGTGAGGCGCGCGATCGGGGTGGTGTGCTCGATCCGGGCCTGCGCCTCGTTGGTCTCGACGGCCCCGACCATGACCAGACCCATCACGAGCAGGGTGTTCGGGTCCGTTGCGTTGGCGATGTTCGCCAGGCCCACCGTGCCGCCCGCACCGTCGACGTTGGTCACCGTGGCGCTGCCGACCAGACCCTCCTCCTGCATGTCGGCCTGCATGGCACGGCCCGTCTGGTCCCAGCCGCCACCCGGACCCGCCGGGACCACGATGCTGAGCTCGTCGATGGCCGCGTCGCCGCCGCCACCGCCGCCCGCCTCCAGGGCCGAGCAGCCCGCGAGGGTCAGGGCCAGAACTATCCCGACCGGGGCAGCCCCGGTTCGCATGACGCGCATGTCTTCTCCTTTGAGTGGATGCGGCTGAGTGAAGGTCGCGAGATCGTGGACCGGTCCGGCAGCGTCGCCGGTGCTCGCTCCACCTCGGCGTGAGCGTAGGGAGCACCCCCGCGAGGGGCCGGGTTGTGGTCGCAACGAAGGTTGTGGTCGTTTTGTTCACGGACCCTCGGCTACCGCACCTGCCGCCACCCGGTGCACACTGGCGTCCGTGAGAAGAGCGATGACGCTCCGAGCACAGCTGCTGATGCTGCAGGTCGTCATAGTGCTCGTGCTCGTCTGCACCACCGGTCTTGTGGCGTCCACCCTGCAGGAGCGCCAGCTCCGTGATGCCTACGTCGACCGGATGACCGGGGTGGCGCAGTCGGTCGCGCGCCTGCCCGCCATCCTCGACGCGTACGACGACGAGGACCCGTCCGCAACGATCCAGCCGATCGCCGAGGTGATCCGCGAGGCCTCCGAGGTCACCTACGTCGTCGTCACCGACGAGAACGGCGTCCGCTACTCCCACCCCGACCCCGAGCAGATCGGGCGGCGGGTCTCCACCGACCCCTCCGTACCACTCTCCGGGCACGTGTGGACCGGCACCCAGACCGGGACGCTCGGCACGTCCTGGCGCGTCAAGGTGCCGGTGTTCGGCCACGCCGCCGACGACGCCGCCCCGGCCCCCGTCATCGGCACGGCCAGCGTCGGCATCCTCGAGTCCGAGCTGCGCGCCGACCTGACCGACGACCGCGGCTGGCTGCTCGGGGCGCTCGCCGTCGCGGCGGCGGTCGGCGTGCTCTGCGCGGCCTGGGTGACCCGCCTCGTCCGCCGCCGGATCTACCTGCTCGAGCCGGAGGACATCGCGGGCCTCCTGGAGACCCGCGGCCTGACCGACGCGCTGCGCTCCCAGTCGCACGAGTTCGCCAACACCGTGCACGTGATCTCCGGGCTGCTGGAGCTCGGCCGCACCGAGGAGGCGGTCGCGTTCATCGAGCGGTCGGGCTACGGCGGGCTGCTCACCGCGTCCGCCGTGGCGCCGGGTGTGCGGTCCCCCGAGCTCGCGGCGCTGCTCCTGGTCAAGACGATCACGGCACGGGAGCGGGGGGTGGTCCTCGACGTCGACGACGCGTCGACGCTCGACCCGCCCACCACGCCGGAGGCCTCGTCCCTGCACACGGACGCGCTCGTGGTGCTCGGGAACCTCATCGACAACGCGGTCGACGCCGCCGGCCCGCAGGGCCGGGTCCGCGTGCTCCTGCACGTCGACGGCGAGCTCCTGCGCCTCCGGGTGGACGACGACGGCCCCGGGATCCCCGCCAACCTGCACCACCAGGTGTTCAAGGCGGGGTTCTCCACGAAGGTGCACGGCGACCGCGAGCACAGCCGCGGCATCGGCCTGGCGCTGGTCCGGCGCGTGGTGGACCGGCGTGACGGCGAGGTGGTCATCGACACCGGCGACCTCGGCGGGGCACGGATCACCGTCGAGCTGCCGGCGTCGGCGTCGGCGTCGGCGTCGGTCGAGCGCACCCCGGCCGCCGTGGGAACCAGGGAGACGACATCATGACCGACCAGGCACGGACCCTGGTCGTCGAGGACGACCCGGCGGTCGCCGTCGTGCACCGGGGGTTCGTGGAGAGCCACCCGCGGTTCGTGGTGGTGGGCGAGGCCCGGAACGGCGCCGACGCGCTGCAGCTCGCGTCCGCCCTGCGTCCCGACCTGGTGCTGCTCGACCTGCACCTGCCGGACATCGGCGGGCTCGACGTGCTCCGGCGGCTGCGGCTGCTGCCCGGCCCGCCCGTCGACGTCGTCGCCACCACTGCCGCACGTGAGCTGGACAGTGTGCGGCAGGCGATGGCCGGGGGCGTCGTCGCGTACCTGGTCAAGCCGTTCACGTCCGCGGCGCTGCGCGAGCGGCTCGACGAGGTGTGGCAGCGGCGCGAGGACGTGCGCCGCGCCCAGACCACCCTCGACCAGGACGAGGTGGACCAGCTCCTGGCCGGGCCGCGGACCGCGACCACCCTGCCGCCCAAGGGGCTCTCCGAGCGGAGCCGCACCCTGGTCCAGGAGGCGCTCGGCCGGCTGTGCGCCAGGGCGGAGGACGGCACGGCGGACGCCTCGGCGGCGGAGGTCGCCGAGTCGGTCGGCATGTCGCGGGTCAGCGCCCGCCGCTACCTGGAGCACCTGGTCGCTGAGGGACACGCGCAGGTCAGCCCCCGGTACGGCTCGACGGGCCGCCCGGAGAACCGCTACCGCCCGGCGTGACCTCGGTGAACCGTCAGAGCGGGGCGGTCAGCGGGTCGGCGTCCGGCTGGATCGGGCCGTTCTCCGTCTCGTACGCGAAGCCCTCGCGGACCCAGTACTCGAACCCGCCGATCATCTCCTTGACGTCGTAGCCGAGCTTCGCGAACTCGAGCGCGGCCTTGGTCGCCCCGTTGCAGGCCGGGCCCCAGCAGTACACGACAACGGGCTTTCCCCGGTCGATGGACCGCTCCGCGCGCAGGCGGACCTTGCCGCCCGGCAGGTGCACGGCACCGGGGATGTGGCCCTGGTCCCAGGACTCCGGAGACCGGACGTCGACCAGCGTGAACGAGGTGCCCGCGGCCAGCGCGGAGTGGACGTCGCTGACGTCGGTCTCGAAGGCGAGCCGCCCGGCGAAGTGCGCGACGGCGGCGGAGGTGTCCTGGGAGATCGTCATGGCCAGAGTGTGCGGAGACCAGGGCGTCGGCGACAAGAGGGCGCGCCCCCACAGTCTCTGAAGCATCCGTAAGCCGCGCTACTCCGAGCCCCTGGAAGAACCAACGCACCCGGGCTGTGTTGCCGAGAGTAGACGTTGTCCACTCTCGGCAACACAGCCCCAGGGGTACCTGTCTCCCTGCCGGCCGTCAGACGTTCTGCAGCAGGTGCGGATGCTGCGCCTCCACGACGTTCGGGTGCGCGCGCAGCCGGCTCTTGAGCCAGTTGTCGCCGAACACCGCGTGCAGCGGGTTCGCCGGGTCCCTGGTCACGCCGGGCGCGTCGGCGGCGAGCGCGGGCGGCAGGTCGATCGTCGGGATGGACGCGTCCAGCGCGGGCCCGTGGAAGTACGGGATGGAGATACGGTCCGTGCCCGGCGCCGGGGAGACGACCCGGTGCAGGGTCGCCTTCAGGTAGCCGTCGGTCGCGATCTCGAGCAGCTCGCCGATGTTCACGACGAACGCACCGGCGGGCGGGACGACGTCGAGCCACTCGCCGTCCTTCTCCACCTGCAGACCCGCCTTCCCGTCCTCGACGGAGAGGAGCGTGAGGACGCCCAGGTCCTTGTGCGCGCCGACGCCCTGTGCGGGCGCGTCCGCCTCGATCCCCGGGTAGCGGGCGATCTTCAGAGCCGGAGAGGGGCGCTCGAACACGGCGTCGAACGTGTCGGACGGCGCCCCGAGCGCCTCGGCCCACGCCCGCAGCAGACGCGTGGCGACCCCGTCGAGCCGGCTCAGCCACTCCTCGGCGACCTCGCGCAGCGCGGGCAGGGACTCGGGCCACAGGTTCGGGCCCTCCAGGACCCAGTAGTCGGGCTTGCCCGGTGCGGCCGGAACCGCAGGGCGCTCGGCGCCGATGTCGATCTGCTCGCGCTGGTCGACGCGACCGAGGGTGCGTTCGCCGCCCATGCGGGTCCAGCCGCGGAAGTGCGGGCTGTTGACGTTCTCGATCGCGCGCTTCTGCTCCTCGGGAAGCGCGAAGAACTCCTCGGCCGTCGCGTAGGCGCGGTCGATGAGCTCCCGCGGTACGCCGTGTCCGACCAGGGAG
Organism: Promicromonospora sp. NPDC060271; assembly: GCF_042726755.1. NCBI lineage: Bacteria > Bacillati > Actinomycetota > Actinomycetes > Micrococcales > Promicromonosporaceae > Promicromonospora > Promicromonospora sp. NPDC060271. The sequence goes on from NZ_JBHXBG010000074.1 coordinate 19,600, forward strand.
AAGAAGCCGACCTCGTGGGTGGCGCGCCGCAGCTCGTCGCGGAAGCGCGCCTGGTCGTCGGGGCCGCCGTCGAGCAGCGAGAGGTCCAGTACGGGGATGCCGGGCATGGGAGGGTCCTTTCGAAGGGTGCGTGGGTGCGCCGACAGCGGCGGTCCAGGCATCCGTCGATGGCTCCGCCCCGGCCTCCTGGCCGCCCGGGAGGGCGAACGCAGGAGCCGGCACGTGTGGGTGGATGCGGTGTGAGCGCGGACTGCTGTCGGCGGCGCGAGGAATCGCGCCAGGGGGTCGCCTTGTCGGCGACCGCTCAGCGGCGACAGCAGGAACAGGTAAAGATGCTCACGATGTGAGACACATTAGCACTCCGGCCGGGGGACGGCACGGATCGTGACGCGTCGGTCCGTCATGGCCTCGCGCAGGAACCGGACGACCCGGCGCGCTGCGAGCTGTCAGGCCCACAGGTCACCGGAGTGACCTGTGGGTCTGACACCCGGGGCGGCGTCAGCGGATGCCGTACGCCCGGATCACCGTCTGCTGGACGGTGCCGCCCGACTTGTCCTTCGCGCTGACGCGCAGCGATACGTGCTCGGTGCCGGCCGGCACGTCGAGGCCCGCGGTGTAGACGCCGGCGGCGGTCCGGCGCAGCGTGGCCTTGTGCCAGGTGGCGCCGTCGTCGGCCGACCACCACAGGCTCGCACCGGTGACCTCGCTACCCGTGCTACCCGCCTGATGGCCGACGGTCACCGTGGCGGTGGTCCGACGCGGTGCCTCGTTCCTCAGGTCCATGCCCTTGACCGCATAAGCGACATCGAGGGCCGGCAGGTCTACGGGCTTGGCCGCGGAGCCGCCCGGCTCGGCGTGGAGGTCCCACTCCGTGCGCACCTGCGTGGACCTGCCCCACCAGGACGCTTCCTGCGCCGCGCCGAGCACCACACGGTAGTCGGCACCCCCTGCGGGGATGCGCACCTCTGCGGACGGGTACGTGTTGTCGGCGACGGCCGTGCCGTCCTGCCAGACGCGGAGCCGCGTGCTGTCCCCGCCGAACGACTCGAACGGATGCCTGCCCGCGTCGCTCCAGGGGACGAGGCCGAGGTCGAGGGTGCGCCCGGCGGTGGTGACCGACCCCTCGTCGAGCCGGGTGCTCAGCACCGCGCCGCCGACGGTCGTCCGCGCCTTCTCACCTGGTGCGTACTCACGGGGCTCGGCCTTGAAGTAGCCCTGGTCGGGCTCCTCCGCGCCCGCGTACACCTCGTGGCCCCACGCGACGCCGTTCGCGCTCACGTACTCCGTGCGCCGACCGGGGGTCGTGACGGGGCTGGACACCGCCGAGCCCCAGACGTGACCGGCCGCGAAGCCGACGCGTGCGCTCGCGTTCCGGTGGTCCGCGCCGAGCGCCGCGTAACCGGTAGTGATCGCAGCGGTGTTCCGCTCCGTCGCCCGGAACTTGAACCTGTCCACCACCTCCTGCGCGTAGAGGAGGTCGTAGGTGTACGACGGCGCACGACCCGAACCGGCAGGTCCCGTCAGGACGAAGTGGGCCTGCAGGTCGTACGTGCCGGTGGTGACCGCAGCGGTGGTGGGCGTCGCGTAGACCTTCGCTCCGCCGGTGACCACTATCCCGAAGCCGTAGGGTTCGCCGTCGGCCGCGGTCCGGGTGTCGTCCAGCGCTAGCCAGGTGCGCTCGGCGGGCCGCTGGGTGGTCGCCGTCAGCTCACGCGCCGTCCGCGCGTCGAGGACCAGGGCCGTGTCGTCGGCCACCTCGAGCTCGGGGTGCACCACGGCGGTCGCCTCGGACACCACGGACTCCTCGTTCGTCGTCCACAGGAAGCCCGTCACCGAGTAGGTGCCCGGCGGGACCCGCAGGTCCACGCCCTCTGCGCCGATCTCCAGGTGCTTGCTGAACAGGGCGGGGTCGTCGACGTTCACGATCCGGACCGAGGACGCGCCGGCGTGCGGCTTCCCGTCGCGCCCGACCGTGTCGATGTCGAGGTCGGCCAGGTCGGGCTCCTTGTAGTAGCCGAGCGGGGTGCGGATCTCCTGGCCGTCCGGTCCCGTGGCGGTGACGGCGCCCGAGTAGCGGCGCTCGACGGCGCCGACCGTCGTGTCCACCCGGACGTCGACGGTAGCCGTGCCCTGCGGCGGGACGGTCAGCGTCGTCGCGCTGAGCCGCACGGCCCGGGCCGGCAGAGGCTTGCCGTCCTGGCGGGTCGCCGTGACCGCGAGGTCGAGCGTGACCGCCGCGTCTGTGCCGTTCTCGTAGGTGAGCGTCCGCGTCACCCTGCCCTGCTGCGGGAACTCCAGCGCGCCGAACGACAGCGAGGCGGGAGACGCGATGACCGGCAGCTCCAGTGCGGCGGGCAGGTAGATGCGGCCGGCGCCCTCGTCGAACACGCTTCCGCTCGTGTGCTGGGCCGAGCCCATGAGCACGGCCTTGAGCTGCTGCGCCGACAGGTCGGGCCGGGCTTGCTTGAGGACCGCCGCCGCGCCCGCGACATGCGGTGCGGCCATCGAGGTGCCGCTCCAGGCCACGTACTCGCCCGTCCCCGACTCCGGCTTGGTGCCTACGGCGCGGGCCGCGACGATCTCGACTCCCGGCGCGGTGACGTCCGGCTTGATCGCCTGGTCGACCGCTCGCGGGCCCCGGCTGGAGAAGGGGGCGACGTCGTCGGCGTCGTCCACGGCGCCCACGGTCAGTGCCGAGCTCGCGGCCCCCGGGGTCGACACCGTCCCGTACCCGCCGTCGTTGCCCGCCGCGACGACAAAGAGGGTCCCGTACCGGGCACTCAGCGTGTCGAGGGCCACGGAGGTCGGGTCGGTGCCGTCCGTGTAGTTCTCGAACTCGCCGAGGCTCATGTTCACGACGTCGGCGCCCTGGCCGGCGGCCCACTCCATGCCGTCGACGACCGTCGACATCTCGCCGCCGCCGAACTCGTCGAGCACCTTGCCGACGAGCAGGTCGGCCCCCGGCGCGACGCCACGGTTGGTGCCGTCCGACGCGTCGCCGGAGCCCAGCGCGATCGAGGCGACGTGCGTGCCATGACCGTAGAGGTCGTCGGTGTTCCCCGAGCCGGTGAAGTCCTTGGACCCGACCACCACGTCGTCCAGGTCCGGGTGGGTCCGGTCGAGGCCCGAGTCGAGCACCGCCACGGTCACGCCCTCACCGGTGTAGCCCGCTTCCCAGGCCGCGGGGGCGCCGATCTGGGGCATCGAGTCCTCGTCGAGCGCCTGGACGGGTGCGTCCAGCCACACCTTGACCTCGGGCGTGGCCGAGCGGGCCGCCGACCCCGACGCGTCGCGCCGCAGCCCTGCGAGCAGGTCCGCCGCCGCCGCGCGGTCGAGGTCCGCCGAGATCGCCCCTGCCGACTCGAGCGTCCGCTCGGGTTCCAGGCCGAGCGCCGCCCATTCGGGCTGCGGCCGGTCCCGTGCCGTGCGCTCACCCGACGACTGCTGGTCGCCCCGCAGGGACGCCTCCCGCGCCGCGACCGCTTCCTGCGCCACGGCGGCGTCCTGCACGATGACCGGGACGGTGTCCCGGTGTGCGTCGTCGTACCCGGCCGCTACCAGGCCCGAGACGTTGAACAGCGCGCGGTCCATCCGGCCGGGCACGAGGTCCGCGACGTCCTCGGGGATCACGTAGAGCCGGTCGCCCTCCGTGATCCGCTGGAACGTCATGCCCTCGCGTCCCGCACCTGGCGTGACGGCCGCCGAGCTGCGCCCGTCGGGATGCCGGGTGAGCGTTACCCGGTCGCCGGTGATCAGGGTGACGGACGCGGTGGTCGTGGTCCCCGGCCCCGTCAGCGCCGCCGGCCCGACGGCGGCGCTGTCGCCGTCCGTTCCCGCCGCGGCGGCGCCGAGCGTCCACGCCGGTACCCCCGCCCCCATCGCGACCGCCACGGCGAACGCCGCCGCTACCGCGCCTGTTCTGGCACGCATCTGCTGTCCCCTTCGTGAGAAGCCGGCGGCATGAGTGCCGCCTCACGGGGGGTGACGCGCGAGCCGTGCAGAAGGTTGGGCGAAGGATTCGGCGTCGTGCCTGCTCAGGGCGCCAGGAGGGGGGCACCACGCGCGTGCCGCACGACGTCGAGGCCGTGCGGCACGCCCGCAGCGGGGCCCGGTGTCAGCGGATCCCGTAGGCCCGGATCACCGTCTGCTCGATGGTGGTGCCCGCCTTGTCCTTCGCCTCGACGCGGAGCGAGACGTGCTCCGTGCCCTTCGGCACCCGGAGGTCGGCGGTGTAGACGCCCGCACCCGTCCGGCGCAGCGCGGCCTTGCGCCAGGTGGCGCCGTCGTCGGGCGACCACGAGAGGCGGGCGCCGGTGACCGCGCCGCCCGTGCTGCCTGCCTGGTGGCTGACGGTCACCGTTGCGGTGGTCCGCCTCGGTGCCTTGTTGGCCAGGTCCGTGCCCGCGACGTCGTAGGCGACGTCGAGCACGGGCAGCTCGACCGACGCGCCGGAACCAGCCGGCTCGGCGTGGAAGGCCCACTCCGTGCTCACTCGCGTGGACCGGTTCCACCAGGGGGCGGCCCGTTCGGCGTCGAGGACGACGCGGTAGTCGGCTCCCTCGGCCGGGACGGGGACGTCGGCGCGGCGGTCGTCGACGTCGATCACCTGGGTGCCGTCCTGCCACACCCGCAGGTGCTCGGACATGTCCTCGCCCGAGGACGCGTGTCCCTCGCCATCGGTCCACCCGGGGAGGACAAGTGCGAGCCAGTCACCCTGGGTCTGGAACAGACCGTCCTCGCGGAGCCTGGTGTTGAGCACCGCGGTGCCGAGGGTCTCAGCCCCTTCCTCGCCTGGTGCGAACCTGCGGCGCTCACCGTAGAAGTACGCCGGCTCCGATCCGTCGTCCGGCGCAAGCCTGCTGTTGCGACCCCATTCCACGTCCGGGCTGAGGTAGGCGGTGTGGACGCTGCCCGGCTCGACCGGACGGTTGTACCCGTTCGTCTGGATCCACCACCTGTTGGGGGCCTCGCCGAACCACACGGCATCCACGTTCGCGCCAGGGCCGAGATCGGCGTGGCCGACCTCGACCGCCGCCGTGTTCTGGGACGTCGCCTCGAACGCGAGCTGCTCGACGGAGTCCTGGACGAACAGCAGGTCGTACGTGTACTCAGGGGCCTGCCCGCCGGTGGTCGGCGCCGCCAGGGCGAACCCGGCGCTGAAGGCCAGGGTGCCCTCGGTGACCTCCTCGGTCGGTGTCGCGTACACGTCGGCGGCGCCGGGGAGCCTGGTGTTGGCCAGGTAGAGATACTCGTCGGGCGCGTCCGTCCGGAAGACGCCGAGAGTGGTCCGCTGGCGGTCCGCGGGCCGCTCCGTGGTGACGGTGACCGGCTCTGCCTGGCGCGCGTCGAGGACCACGGTGGTGTCGCCGGTCACCTCGACCTCGGGTTCGACGGCCGCCGTGAACTCGGTGATCGCTTCCGCGGCGTCCTCTGCCCACAGGTCGCCGGCTATCGAGTAGGCCCCGGCGGGAACGCGCACGGTCTGCGTGCCGCCGTGGAGCCGGACGACCTTGCCGAAGGCCGAGCCGTCGTCGACGTTCAGCACGCCCGCCTGGGCGTGGCGAGTGTCGCCGCCGTACGGCTCGCCGTCCCGGCCGACGGCCTGGATCGTCAGGTCGTAGACCTCGGACTCCTTGAACCAGCCGAGGGGCGTGCGGATCTCGCCGCCGCCGTCAGTGGTCGCGACGACGGCGCCGGAGAAGGCTCCGAACTCGCCGGTGGTGCGGTCCACCGTGACGTCGACGGTGGCGGTGCCCTGCGCGGGTACGGTCACCGACACCGCCGAGAGCGAGGTCGCACCGGCCGGCAGCGGTTCGCCGCCCGGGCCGGTCGCGTCGACCGCGAGGTCAAGCGTGATCTCCGCGTCCGTCGGGTTCTCGTACGTGAGGGTCTGCGTCTCCGACCCCGCCTGCGGGAACTCGAAGGTGTTGAAGGAGAGCGACGACGGCGATGCCTCGACCCGCTGTTCCAGGGCAGTCGGCAGATAGATCCGGCCGGCGCCCTCGTCCCACACCGTCCCGGGGGTGTCCTGGGCGGAACCCATGAGGATCGACTTGAGCTCCTGACCCGTGAGCTCCGGCCGCGCCTGCTTGAGCACTGCCGCGGCGCCCGCGACGTGCGGGGTCGCCATGGACGTGCCCGAGGCCGAGACATGAAGGTCGTCGACGACGGGGCCCATCGTCGTCCCGGCCGCACGGGCCGCGACGATGGCGTCGCCAGGGGCGGCCACGTCGGGCTTGAGGGCGTTGTCCCCGCCGCGCGGTCCCCGGCTGGAGAACCAGGTGACCTCGTCGCCGTCGTCCACCGCACCCACGGTCAGCGCGGCGTCGGCAGACCCGGGGGCGGACACCGTCCCGCTGCCGTGCTCCCCCTCGTTGCCCGCGGCGATGACGAACAGCGCGCCGTACTCGGCGCTCAGCGCGTCCACCGCCAGGGACGACGGATCCGTCCCGTCGCTGTAGAACCCGGGCTGACCGAGGCTCAGGTTGACGACGTCGGCGCCCTCGGCCGCCGCCCACTCCATCCCTTCGATGATCCAGGACGTCCTGCCGGAGCCGCGGTCGTCCAGGACCTTGCCGACCAGCAGGTCCGCGCCCGGGGCCATGCCGCGGTTCACGCCGCCGGACGCGTCGCCCGAGCCGAGGGCGATGGAGGCGACGTGCGTGCCATGCCCGCGACCGTCCGCGGTGGTCCCCGCGCCGGTGAAGTCCCGCGACCCGATCATCACGTCGTCGAGGTCGGGGTGGGTGGTGTCCACGCCGGTGTCGAGCACCGCGACGGTGACGCCCGCACCCGTGTAGCCCGCCTCCCAGGCCGCGGGCGCGCCGATCTGCGGCGACGAGTCCGCGTCGAGCGCCTCGACCGGGGCGTCGAGCCAGACCTTGAGGTCGGACGGCGCGGCGGCTGCCGTCCGGGCGTTCGCCGTCCGGCCGTTGACCGGCTGGTCCTTGAGGGCCGTCAGCAGGTCGGTCGCCGCGTCGGCGTCCAGATCCGTGGCGACCGCGCCGACGGACTCCAGCTCGCGCTCCGGCTCGATCCCCAGGCTCGCCCAGTCCGGCTCGGCTGCCGCCGCTCGCGCGCTCTTCCTCGCCGTCCCGCCGGAGGCGGCGGTCGCCTGCACGATGACGGGGACGGCGCTCCTGCGAGATTCGGTGTACCCGGCGTCGGCGAGGCCCGCGACGTCGAACAGGGCCCGGTCGAGGCGGTCAGGGACCAGGTCGGCGACGTCCGTCGGGATGACGTACAGGCGGTCGTTCTCGATCTGCTGGAGGAAGCCGACCTCGTCGCGCCCTTCGCCGGGCTCGATCCCGAGGATCCGGACGTGGCCGTCCGTCTGCGTGAGCGTGACCCGGTCGCCCGTGATCAGCGTGACTGTCGAGGTCGGGGTCAATGGGGCACCGGACGCCGCACCCGGCGTCGAGAATGCCGTGCCGGACGTCGTGGCGGCGGGCGGATCGCCGGGTCCAGCGGCCGCGGCCACCGTTCCCCCGCCCACCAGGACCGCGGCGAGCACCGCTGCCGCACCTGCTCTGACGCGCATCTGCTGTCTCCTTCATGAGGAAGCCGGTGGCATGAGTGCCACCGCAGGAGGGCAGACGAACGAACAGGTCAGGCGGTTGGGGCCGCCCACCTGTCAGAAGCTCGCGGACGTGTCAGACCCTCAGGTCACTCAGGTGACCTGAGGG
>NZ_JBHXBG010000075.1:0-27279 GCF_042726755.1 Promicromonospora sp. NPDC060271
GGCCTGGGCGCGGACGAAGTCCGGGATGCCGCGCAGGGACGCGAGGATGTATTCCTTCCCGAAGTGGAGGGCCCCCTGGGGCCCGTGAACGCATCCGCGCGCGCATTCTCGCTCCCCACGGCCGCCCCGGCCGACCCGGTCTCGACGGAACCGACCACGGAGGCCCGCGCACCCCTCAACCACTGGAGGAGCCGCAACGTGGACCGACAGTCGTACTCGTTGTAGTCCAGGATCCGCTGCTTCAGCTCCACGGCCCGCTCGTCCCCCTCAGCGGCCAGCTTCGCGTACTCCGCGTACTCCGTGACCGAGGCGGTCGCACTCGTGACCCCCTCCCGCGCAGGGTCGTCCTGCATGTAGAGCGGTTCGAGCTTCTTGATCGACTTCGACCGGTTCGAGATGCGCAGGCACGACCGGACCACCGCGTAGAGGTCGACCAGCACGCCGTCGCGCAGGAGCTGGTCCACCTCGTCCTCGTACACGCCGTGCCGTGCCGCGATCGACAGCAGATGCGTCTTCTCGTAGGCCGCATAGTGGTAGACGTGCAGGTCAGGGTAGGTCTGACGGCGTGCGTTGAGGTAGTCGACGAACTCGACCAGTGCGGCACGCTCACCCGCCAGGTCGTCGGCCCAGAGTCCATGGAAGGGCGGGGTCCCGTCGCCCGGACCGGGGCGTTCGACCCAGCCGAACAGGTAGTCGAGCCCCATGGCGCGTGCCTGGTCGTCCCCGGGCAGCCGTGCCTCCTCCCACAGGGGGTCACCCTCGAAGTCGAAGAACACGTCGCCCGCACTCGGTGGCGGAAGCCGGTCGATGGCCTCCGTCGCGGTGAGCTGCCAGCGAAGCCGTGCGTCGGGCCCGTCCGGGTCGACGCCGTCGGGCAGCTGTTCGAGCGCCACCGAGCCGTCGCCGTCGTCGAGGCCGAGCTGGAGGCGCGCCTGGGCGCGCAGGTTCTCGAAGCGGCCGGTGGCCATGCCGTCGGGCGGCTCCTCGGCGGTCGCCAGGGCGTCGATGGTGGAGATCCCGGCCTCCGCCAGCTTCGACCGCTGCACGCCGTACACCCCGCCGACCAGCAGGACGTCGCGGGCCTGCGCGGCGGCCTCTGCGCAGTCGGGGCAGCTGCGGAGCTTGCCGCACGCAAGGTAGCGGCTGTCGTCCCAGGTCACCGGGGCGTCGTCGGCCACGTGGGAGTCCAGGACCTCGACGAGCCGGGTGCGGCGCTGACGGAAGACGGGCAGCAGGTCGGCCAGCCGGTGCGACGTCGTCTCCCCCGTGCCGAGGACGAGGTGGACCTCGTCGGTCGGGTCGATCCGTGCGTCCATGAGCTGGTCGGCGTACGCGGCGAGCTGGAGCAGAGCGCGCACCTTGGTGCGGCGCGCGAGCTTGGAGTCGTGCACCGCATAACGCGGCTGAGGTACCCCGCCCCCGTGCACCATCTCGCCGAGCGGGTCGCGTACCAGGAAGTCGGCGCGGCCGTGGAACCGGCCGTCGAAGAACGAGGCCTGGTAGACGACGTCGGCGCCCTGCTCCATCGCGGCCAGCGTGCGCGCATGCGCCTCGATCAGCTCGTCGCGGGCCATGCGCCGTGCGGCCGGGACCTCGAGCACGCCGCCCGGGCGTCCGGCGCCGGCCGGGCCGAAGGTGCGGAGGTGGCCGTCGAGGACCCGCCGTTCGTGGTCCTCACCGAGTGCCGCGGTGCGGGCCAGCATCTCGTCCTCCTCCCGCGGCCGGCGCGGGCTGCGACCCAGGAGCTCGTCAAGGCGTCTCAGCAGGCGGAACTCGCACTCGCCGGCGGTCACGAGGTCGCTTGCGGAGTGCACGAGAGTGCCTGCGTCGTCTCGCTCCAGGAGGAACATGCCCCCAGGTCTACCAGTGACCCCTGACACAAGCGCGCTACTGTCACCTTCGCAGGCGGTAGATATGTCCGGTTAGACCCCTAGTCGTGGCGCCTGGTTCTGGCGCCGGACCGCCTGGATGGCCGATAGTGGGGCCGACCGTACCGAAGGAGCAACCATGCCCGTGCGCTTCAACCCGCCTCCGGGTTGGCAGGTGCCCCCGGGATTCCGGCCCGATTCAGCCTGGGCTCCCGACCCGTCGTGGCCTCCGGCCCCGCCCGGTTGGGACTACTGGGTCGACCGACCCGACGCCCCGCGGCCCGACGCCGAGACCCGCGTAGCAGCGCCACCCGTACCACCTGGGCCACCCGCGCCCCCGGTTTCCTCCGGCTCGACCCCGCCGGCCGTCGTCCCGGCCGGCGCCGGCGGGGACACGAAGACCGTCGCGATCCAGGTGGTCAGCGCCCCGTCGGCCCGCCCGGCGCCGACGCCGTCCGCGCCCGGCATGTCCCCGGCGGAGGCGGTGGGCTCGACCATGACGATGGCGCCGATCAGCGCTCCCCCGGTCTCGCCCCGACCTGGCTCCGGCCCGCAGCCGGTCTACCCGCCGCACCCCGGGACAGCGCCGCCGCCACCGCCTCCGGAGGGGCCGAAGAAGGGTCCGACGACCGGCGTGCTCGCCGCGCTCAAGGGTCTGGCCGGCAAGGGTTCCGCCGCGGCCGCCAACCCGTCGGCGCCCCCGGCCCGGCCGGGCCCGGGACCGCTGAGCATCGACGACGCGAACCGCACCGGACCCGGCGGACCCGTGATGTCCGCACCTGTGGCGGTCGCACCGGCCGGACCGCATGCCGGCGCGACCGGGCGGCGAGGTCCGCGTCCGCCTGGGGTCGGCATCATGATCGCCGTCGCCGTCGCCGGTATCGCGCTCGGCGTGATCATCGGCGTGATCGTCACCGCAGGCCAGCAGGCCGACGCGAACCAGGCGATCGCCGACGCCCAGAACATCCGCTCCGAGATGGAGGCGAACCAGGCCGAGATCGAGGAGCAGCGCGCCCAGATCGACAAGCAGCGTGACGAGGTGGCGGAGCGCGAGCAGGCGCTGGGCGACCGTGAGGCGCAGCTCGACGAGCGCGAGAAGGCGCTCGACCAGCAACAGCAACAGCAGGAGCAGCAACAGCAGGAACAGGAACAGCAGCAGGAAGAGCAGGAGGACGACGGCAACGGGAACGGTGGAGGAGGCCCGGGCACCGTCTTCTACTGGAACTGCGACGCGGTCCGCGCGGCCGGTGCCGCCCCGCTCCAGAACGGGCAGCCGGGCTACATGCCCCACCTCGACGGCAACGGCAACGGCACGGCCTGCGAAGAAGGCGAGTAGACCGGACGACGCCGGCCGGCGACCGGTCGGAGACCCGGGGCCATCGAGAAAGACATCAAGATGGACATGGAACGGGCCGAGGCAGATCCCCAGACTCTGCCTCGGCCCGCTCGTGTGTTCCCGGCCCACGCCATCTCCCCAGACGAGACGTGGACCGGGAAGTCCTAACCCCCGAAGAGTCCCTCCAGGAGTGCGCCGAGGCCGAGGGGATCCTCGTCCTCGGGAGCTTGTGTCGGCTCCTTGCTCGGAGCCGGTTGCGGCGTCACGCCGCCGGGCGACGGAGCCTCGCTCGTCGAGGCGACCTGCAGTGCCTCGCTCATGTCGATCAGGCACAGCCGCCAGACGTCGGCGTCGACACCCTTCGGCACCTGACCGAACGACTTGCCGGTGAGCCGCGGCGGCGCCGTCCACTCCTTACCGGTGCGCTGCGCGACACAGGTCTCCATCGCGGGAACCTCGTTCGCCGCCGCGTCCTTGGTCAGCATCGGCGCGAGCCGGGCGACCATCGGCGCGGGCGCGCCCGCCTTGGGCGTCTTGACGGACTCGCCCCCCACGTCGTGGATGACCGCACACTCGGGCGACGTGCTGTGGCACCACGACGCGCTCCACGTGTCCTGGTTCGAGTACACGAACCCGCGTGGCTCCGCCGTCGAACGGTCGACCTGCAGGACCCGCATCCAGACGCTGCCGTCGCCGAGCACGTCGAACGGCGTGACCCGGAGCGACGTGCCGGCTTCCGGCGCACCCGAGGCCGCGTCGTCGGGCTCCGGTGACGCGGGCGCCCCCTGCGCGCCCGCGGCACCACCGGTCGCAGGGTCGTCGAAGACCAGGAACTGGTCCCCCTCCACCGTGCCGGAGAAGCCGAACACGAGCGCCGGCCCGCCGTCGGTCGGCAGGATCATCGCGTCGGAGGTGACGCCTTGCCACAGCAGGGTCCCGCCGAGGTTCCCCGCACGGAGGTTCTGGAGGGCGGTGTCGCTACCGGCGAGCAGCTCCAGGTCGGTCGCGCTGTGCCGTCCGTCGATCTTCGCCAGGGTCACCACCGCGAGATAGCGGTCGCCGCCCCCGGCGTCCAGACCGAGGTCGAGCACAACGGTGTTCCTGTCGACGGGGTACGTCGCGGGTTCCGCCACCGTGCGCACGCCTGGTGCGAGGTAGGCGAGCCTCGCCTTCGCCTCCGGATCGGGCAGGTCGGTGGGCGACGGCGCGGGCGGGTCGACCATCACCTGACCCTCCGCCGTCGGTCCCGTCGTGCTCGGCGCCACCTGGACCGGGGCGCTGCTCCACAGACCCGGGATACCGGGTAGCGCACCCGCTGCCCCCGCGCCCACCGTGGCGAGCGCCAGCGTCGACGCCAGCGTCACGCTCGCGCGTCGCGTCGCCTGCTTACGACGGCTCGACCGCAGGACGCTGTTCAGGTCCAGCGTCGACGCGGGTACCGCGGCGTGCGCGGACTCGCGGACCCGTGCGACGAAGTCGTCGTCGGGGGCGCCGTGGGAGGAGTTCATGTTCATCGGGTTCCGCCCAGTGAATCGATGTCGAGGATCGCGCGCAGGTGGGCGAGGCCGCGCGAGGCGGTGGACTTCACGGTGCCGAGAGGTATGCCGAGCTCGCTCGACACCTCGGACTCCGACAGGTCCAGCAGGTGACGCAGCACCACTACGCGGCGCTGCTTCAGGGGTAGGCGCAGGAGGGCGCGCACGACGGCGTCGCGGTCGTCCACCGTGCGCGTGGGCATCCGGGCCGCCGCGCGGGCGACGCGCACGTCGTCCTGCGGCAGGTCGTCGGGGCCGGTCAGGACCTCGCGCCGGGTGCGGCGCCAGGCGTCGATACGGAGGTTGGCCAGGACACGCCGGGCGTAGACCAGCGGGTCACCCGCCCTGGCCTTGTGCCAGTGCCGGTAGCACCGCTCGAAGGTCTGCTGGGTGAGCTCCTCCGCGCGGTGCGCGTCACCGCTCAGGAGGAAGGCCATCCGGTGGAGGGGATCTTTGGCCTCTCGCATGAACGCGGTGAACTCTTCGTTCTTCGAGATCTGTGCGTTCCTGCGCGCGTGAGTGGCCATGGGCCGGTCTGTCCGCACGGGCAGCGAGGCTACGTCATCGGCGTCCGCCGCCCCACCTCGAACCACCGTGAGCGGCCGGGTGGCCGGGACCGTATCGGCCCGCACGGCCTCGGTCCGCACGGGACCGGCCTTCACGGGACTGGTCTTCACGGGGGCGCCGCCCGACACCGGGCCCGGGGTCGTCGTGGATAGGGAGTCTGGGGTGTTCTGCTCGGTGGTCACGGTCTCCAGGTCGTCCGCAGAGCTGGAGTCGGCGCGCACGACACGCAGGGTCACGGGCTTGGGGACCCGGGACTCTGGCGCCAGTGCGCGCGGACTCGTGACTGTCACGAACGGAACACGGGCCGGCAAGGGCGAAGGTTCCATCCAGTTCCACGAAATTTCTCCAGGGCCCGAGCCGAGCCCGCGCGCACCACGCCGTCACCGCCGGAAGTCGAGCGTCCCCAGGAAGGTGTGGAGGTCCTCCAGACCCTGCTCGGTGCCGTCGAACTCGACGACGAGGAACAGGTTCTCGCCCTGGTCCTCCTGGTGGAGGTAGATGTCCAGCCAGTAGTAGTCGACCTCGCCGCCCGCGTTGTGAGCGGTCGGCAGGACCTCCGCGTAGTCGGCGCCCGGGACGTCGATCATCTGCGACTGGGGCGCGTCCGTGCTCCGGGTCCACCAGTTGCCGCCGGGCTTGCCGCCCTGCACGTAGACACGTTCCGGCCACCTCGTGTCCTTCGCCGCGCGTGCCTTCTCCTCCTCGGAGGCGTCCGTCCACGACTCGAGGGTCTCCGCGTCGATGCCCGGGTCCACGTGCGTGATCGTCGGCCCGGTCCACTCGACACCCGGTGAGAACTCACCCTCCGTCGTCCTGGCGGTCCACCCCTCGGGCACCGCGAACCTCAGGCCGTTGTGCTCGGTCCGCACCCAGTCGGCCGGTACGCCGCGCTCGATGGCATCGAGGACCGGTGTCGAGAACTCCGGCTGGTACCAGTCGGGCGCGCCCTGGTCCTTGAGCCAGAGGTTCCCCACGAAGTTCCGCAGCATGGTGTCGCCCTGCTCGTTCGCCGCGAAGCGGGTCTCGATCACCCAGCCCTCGTCGCCGCTGCGGAGCCTGATGGTCACCGGGCGGATCTTGCCCTCCGGCTCGTGCTGCTCGATGACGACGAGGTCGGCGCCCTGGATGTCCAGCGTCGTCGCGCCCGAGTCCTTCGCCGGAACGGTCCAGTCGGCGACGTCGAACACGTTCCGCAGCTCGATGGTGGCGTCCATGTCGTCGATCGTCCCGGTCTCGCCGAAGCCGGCGGCCTCCGGGTGGTCCGGGTCCAGCCATCCGGCGACGCTGCCCGCGTTGACGTCACCGACGGCGTACCAGCCGCCCGGCGGCACCTCGTACCAGAGACCGCCGAGGATGTAGGGGGCGTGCCCGCCCTCCTCGACGACGCCGCGCTCCACGCCGGGCAGCACCGGCAGCGTCCCGCCGCCGGTCTCCAGGTACTCCGTGGGTGCGGCGTCCGACTCGCCGCTCGGAGCCGGCGAAGGGCTCGCGCTGGCCGGCGGCTCGCTCGCCCGGGCCGACTCGGCGGTCGTCTTGACCGTCCCTGGCAAGGGCTGCTGCCGGTCGGCATGGATCGCGCCGACCGCGCCGATACCCGCGCCGGTGAGCGCGAGCGCCGCGACGCTCGCCGTCGCAGCGACCACCACGCGGCGGCGGCGGACGTTCCGCACCGCACGCACGGCCATGGTCGTCGGGTCCAGCGAGGCGGGCGGCTCGATGGTCGAGCCGGCGGCGCGGAGGCCGGCCATCATCGCTGCGTCCTGCTTCGAGTGGATGTCGTGCACGTTCATGATCGGCTCCCTTCGCCGTCGGACACCACGAGGGTGCGCAGCCGCGCCAGGGCGCGTGAGGCGGTGGACTTGACCGTGCCGGTGGAGACACCCAGCTCGGCCGCGGTGTCGGACTCGGAGCGGTCCAGGAGGTAGCGCAGGACCACCACCCTGCGCTGCTTGACCGACAGTGACATCAACGCACGGACGAGACGGTCGCGCTCGGCGAGCTGCGCGTCCGACGCCGGTGCGCTCCGTATCCGGGTGCCGCCCGTCGGGTCGTCGGTGAGCACCTCGCGACGGGTGCGTCGCCAGGTGTCGATGCGCGCGGTGGCCAGCACGCGGCGCGCATAGGCGAACGGGTCGCCGTCACCCACCTTCTTCCAGGCCTTGAACGTCCGCTCGAGGGCGAGCTGCACGAGGTCCTGCGCGCGGTGCTGGTCACCGCAGAGCAGGTAGGCGATCCGGTACAGCGCAGGAGTGTTGGCCTGCGCGAAGGCCGTGAAGTCCACGACGGGGTCCACACCGCTCCGGACGACCACCATCTCGCCCGTGCTCGGCCGCACCCCAGGACTCACCGCTACCTCGCTCATCCCGAGCACCGCCCGGAGCCGTGTCCGGAAACCTGCCCCGGCGCTGGTCTGCGGCGCTGTCCGCGTCGCTTCGTCTGCGTCATGCACCATAGACGCAGGCCGGGACCGTCGGGGTTGCGCCCTTTCGCGACGGGTTCTTACGAGTTCGTGACCGAGCTCGTCACGACGGCGCCAGAACCTGGGTCCTCACGACGACCGGCCGTACCCTTCAGAAGTGGCCCGAGTCCTCGTGATCGACGACGATGCCACCGTCGCACAGGTGGTCGTCGCCTATCTCGAACGCGCCGGTGTCGTGGCCGAGCACGCCGCCGACGGCCCGGCCGCGCTGGCGGCCGCCGCCGAGAACCCGCCCGACGCCGTGGTGCTCGACCTCATGCTGCCGGGCATCGACGGCCTGGAGGTGTGCCGGCGCCTGCGTGCCGTCCGCGCCGACCTGCCGGTGCTCATGCTGACGGCGCGCGGCGAGGAGGAGGACCGGGTGCGCGGCCTCGAGACGGGCGCCGACGACTACGTGGTCAAGCCCTTCAGCCCGCGCGAGCTGGTGCTGCGGGTGCAGTCGCTGCTGCGGCGCGCGGGGGTCGCCGTCGGGCCCGCGGCGGGGGCCCCTGCGGGGGCCTCGGCGGTGCGAGCGTCCCTGCCCCCCGTCGTCCGCCTGGCGCCCGCCCACGAGGAACCCGGCGCCCTGTACGACGGCGATCTGCGCCTCGACCCGGCCGCGCACCGCGTCCTCCGCTCCGGGGCCGAGCTGCAGCTGACCGTGCGCGAGTTCGAGCTGCTGCGCTGGTTCCTCACCCACCCGGGTCAGGTGCATGGCCGCGAGGCGCTCATGCGGGGCGTCTGGGGCTGGGAGTACGGCGACCGGTCCACCGTGACGGTGCACGTGCGACGGCTGCGCGAGAAGGTGGAGGCCGATCCGTCCAGGCCGACGCGCCTCGTGACGGTGTTCGGCGTCGGCTACCGGTGGGACGCCACGCCGCCCGTCGCACCCGGAGGCACGGCGTGAACAACCTCGAGGGCGTGGTCCTGTCCGTCTCCGTCGCCGCCGTGGTGGGTGCCGTGGGCGCCGTCGCGCTGTTCGCCCTGGCCCGCCGCCGGGTGGGGCTCGCGGCGACCCTCGCACCGCTCGTGGTCGTGGGATCCGTGGCTGCCGGCGTCTACGCGAGCGCCCGGGCGATGTTCCTGTCCGACGCCGACTCGACGACCGTCCTGCTGCTCCTGCTCGCGACGGTGCCGGTGGCGCTCGGCGTCGGCCTGGTGCTGACCGCGCGGATCCGCAGGGTCACCACCGAGGCGGCGGCCGAGAAGGCGGCGCGCGAGCGTGACCGCGAGATCGAGGTACGCCGCCGTGAGCTGGTGGCATGGGTGTCGCACGACCTGCGCACACCGCTGGCGGCGGTACGGGCGCTGGCCGAGGCGCTGGAGGACGGCGTCGGCCCGGTCGACGAGCACGTGCCCCGGATCCTCGCCGAGAACCGGCGGATGGCCGCGATGGTCGACGACCTGCTGGCCCTCTCCCGGCTCCAGTCCCCCGCGGCGACGCTGCGGCGCGAGCCGGTGGCCGTCGCCGACCTGGCCTCCGACGCGATAGCGGCCGCCCAGCCCCTCGCCGACTCGGGAGGGGTGCGGCTGGCGTGGGACGTCACCGATCCGGTGGTGACGTCGCTCGACGCGCAGCAGGTCGGACGCGCGCTGGAGAACCTGCTGGTGAACGCGGTCCGGCACACGGGGCCGGGCGGAACGGTCCGGGTGGCCGTCGCGTGCGCGGGAAGCGCGGCCGGCGGCCCGGAGGCGTCGGACACCGTGACGATCACCGTCGAGGACGAGTGCGGCGGCATCCCGGAGGCTGACCTCGACCGGGTCTTCGAGGCGGGCTGGCGCGGCTCGGGGGCGCGCACCCCGGAGCGGGAGAACGTACCGGGAGGCGGCGCGGGCCTCGGCCTCTCCATAGTTCGCGGAGTGGCCGAGGCCCACGGCGGAACGGCGTCGGCCACCAACACGCGTGGAGGCTGCCGCTTCACCCTCCACCTCCCCACCCCAACCAGTTGAGTGCTGGGTATTTGTGGGCTGAAACGCTTCAGACCCGCAAATACCCAGCACTCAACGAGCGGGTCAGAGGACGTGGGAGAGGAAGTTTTGGGTGCGTTCCTCTCGGGGGTTGTCCAGGACCTCCGACGGCGGGCCTGCCTCGACGATGACGCCGTCGTCCATGAAGACGACGTGGTCGGCCACCTCACGGGCAAACCCGATCTCGTGCGTCACCACGATCATCGTCATGCCCGACTTCGCCAGGTCCTTCATCACGGACAGCACCTCACCCACGAGCTCGGGGTCGAGGGCCGACGTCGGCTCGTCGAACAGCATGAGCTCGGGATCCATCGCGAGCGCCCGGGCGATCGCGACCCGCTGCTGCTGGCCGCCGGAGAGCTGCGCCGGGTAGTGGTCCGTCCGGTCGGACAGGCCCACACGCTCGATGAGCTCGAGCGCGCGCTGCTTCGCCTCCGCCTTCGACAGCCCCCGCACCTGCACGGGCGCTTCCATGACGTTCTCGAGCGCCGTCATGTGCGGGAACAGGTGGAACCGCTGGAAGACCATCCCGATGCGCGAGCGCTGCTTCGCGACCGCCTTCGGGTGCAGCCTGTGGAGGGTCCCCTTGGCGTCCTTGCGGTAGCCCATGAGGTCCCCGCCGACCACGACCGAGCCGCCGGTGATCTCCTCCAGCTCGTTGATGCAGCGCAGGAGGGTGGACTTGCCGGACCCGGACGGGCCGAGGATCACCGTGACCTCGCCCCGCGCGACGTCGAGGTCGACGCCCTTCAGGACGTGCACGGCGTCGTGGCCGTGGCCGAACACCTTGTGCACTGCGCGCACGGAGACCATGTCCGTGGTGTCCGCCGGAGCGGCGGACGAGTCGGTGCCGACGCTCATGGCGTCACCTCCCTGTTCACGTCTTCCTTCACGGTCCCGGCAGCCGCGATGGCGGCCTGCCGGCCACCCGGGCCCTTGTTGCGCCCGCGCCGTCCGGTGGCGGTGCCGAAACCGCGTCCGTAGTACTGCTCCAGGTAGTGCTGGCCCACCATCAGGATCGAGGTGATGAGCAGGTACCAGAGCGCGGCGATGACCAGGAACGGGATGGACAGGAACTGCCGGTTGCCCATGGCGGACGTCGCGTACGTGAGCTCGAACGTCAGCGGCACCGCGACCACCAGCGAGGTGGTCTTCAGCATGGAGATGGTCTCGTTGCCCGTCGGCGGCACGATGACGCGCATGGCCTGCGGCAGGATCACGCGGCGCATGATCTTGCCGTCCTTCATCCCGAGCGCCTTGGCGGCCTCGGCCTGGCCCGGGTCCACGGAGGTCAGGCCGGCGCGCACGATCTCGGCGAGGTACGCCGACTCGTTGAACGCCAGCCCGAACAGCGCCAGCCAGAACACGGTGAGGACGTCGTCGGTGCGGAACGAGAAGAACTCCGGGCCGAACGGGATGCCCAGCGAGAGCCGGGGGTAGAGCACCCCGAGCAGGCCCCAGAAGATGAGCTGCGTGTAGATCGGCGTCCCGCGGAAGAACCAGATCCACACCCAGCTCACCCAGCGCATCACCGGGTTGTCCGACCGGCGCATCATCGCGAGCGTCACCGCGAGGACCACGGCGATGGCCATGGACCCGAACGTGAGGATCAGCGTCCACATGACACCGCGGATGATGACGACGTCGCGCAGGTAGAGCCAGACCACGTCCCAGCGGAAGTTGGGGTTCGTGATCAGCGCGTTGGCCGCCATGGCGGCCAGTACCAGCACGACGGCGGCCGCGACGAGGCGGCCGGGTCGCGGCACCGGCCGCGCGTGGATCCGGTTGGGCACCGGGTCGTTACCCGACGCCGGAGTCTTGCTGGAGCTCATCTCGCCCCTCTTCTCTGTCCGGGGGCGCTGGTCACTCGGCAGGGTTGAGCTCGGCCTCGTCCACGACGACGCCCTCGCTGCCCCAGCCGGCGAAGATCTCCTCGAGCGTGCCCTCGTCGATGAGCTTCTGCAGCGCGGCCTGCACGGCCTCGGTCAGCTCGGCGTCGTCCTGCGCGACGACGATGCCGTACGGCGCCGCGTCGTTGATCTCACCGATGGTCTCGACCTCGCCGGAGGTCTGCTCGACGGCGTAGGCCGTGATCGGCGAGTCGGCGTACATGGCCTGGAGCTTGCCGCCCACGAGGTTGGTGGTGACGTCGGCCTGCGACTCGTAGCGCACGACGTCGATGGGCTCCTCGCCGTCGTCCTCGCAGTCCTTGGCGGCCTCGGTGAGCTCCTCGTCCTGGATGGTCGAGGTCTGCACGCCGATGGTGGCGCCGCACAGGTTCTCGGGGTCGAAGCCCTCGGGGTTGTCCGCGGCGACGCCGAACTGCGAGCCGGCGACGGCGTAGCTGATCATGTTGGCCTCGGCGGTGCGCTCGTCGGTGATCGTGAACGCCGAGATGCCCACGTCGTACTTGGTGCCGATGGCGGGGATGATCCCGTCGAACGCCGCCGTCTCGACGTCGGCCTCCAGGCCGAGCACCGCGGCCACGGCGTTGATCGTGTCGATGTCGAACCCGATCGGCGTCTCGCCGTCCACGTCGATGAACTCCGCCGGCGCGTACGCCGTGTCGGAGCCGACGGACAGCGTGCCCTTGTCGGCGATCTCCTTCGGGAGCATCGCGGCGATCTCGGCGTCGGCCTCGATGGCCGACGGGTCGAACGATGCCTCGGCGCTGGCCTCGTCGTTCGCGGCACCACCAGCGGTCTGCTGTGACGCGTCGGTGCACGCGGTGAGGACGAGGGCGGCAGCGGTCAGTGCCGTGGCAGCGGTGAGGGCGGGAAGCCTGCGCATCAGGGGTCTCCTGGGTCGGATCGTTGGTGTGTCACGAGGCGCTGCGACCCGGCAGATCTCCGTCATCAGGGGAGCGGAGGACCCGACGGCGCACTGGGCGCCTCGTGTGCGAGTCTCACCTAACCGTGACGCCCTCCTGGCGTAAACCCGGAAGATCGAGACCGATGTCACATTGTGATGTTTTGCGCGTCTCGTTAACGATTAATCCACGTCTATGTGGTCTGGCCTGCTTAAACACCCCGGCAAGCCGGCCTGTGGCCGACTTGCCGGGCGCCGCTCAGGTGTCGTGCTCGACGGGCTCGTCCGGCCGGTCCTCCGGACCGCCCTCGTGCTGCCAGCCGTGCGGGAACTCGGTCCGCTCGGGCCGCCTGGCGAGGGCGATGATGCTTACCGCGAGCCCGCCCCACACCACGACGAGCGAGACGACCAGGAGTGCGATTGCTTCGCCGCTCATGACTTACCTCCGAACGTGGGCCAGGCATCGAACCGGTCGGGGTCGACGCGCCACCGCATCCGGGTGAGCACCACCGCCGCGACGACGAACAGGGCGATGACACCCCACCCCATCAGGTTGACGTACCAGCCCGCGTAGCCCTCGTACCCGTCAAGGATCAGGGTGACGATGCGCGAGACCAGCATCGAAGTGAGCACCACCGGGCCGAGCACGACCACGCAGAAGGTCCACCAGCGACCCACCTGGATCGTGGAGACCCCGTTCAGGTGGAACCGCATCTCCTCGGTACGGCGCAGCACCCAGCCGATGACCACGGTGGTCACGACGGCGGACCCGACGATGCCGATGTTGTTGGCCCACTGGTCCACGGTGTCGAGCGCGATCAGGCCGGTGGTCGTGGAGAACGCCAGCACGGAGAGCACCGCGGACACCACGCCGATCCGCACCGAGGCCTGCGTGCGCGTCCAGCCGAACTTCTCCTGGAACGACGCCGAGACGACCTGGAGGATGGACAGCAGCGACGTGTACCCGGCCATCACGAGCGACCCGAAGAACAGGGCGCCGAAGATCCCGCCCGCGGGCATCTGCGAGACGAGGGCGGGGAAGGTGACGAACGCGAGGATCGGACCGGTGAGTCCTTCGAGCTCGGCGACGGCAACGCCCTGCTCGTGCGCCAGGAAGCCCAGTGCCGCGAACACGCCGATACCGGCGAAGACCTCGAAGCCGGAGTTCGCGAACGCGACCACGAAACCGGGCGACGTCAGGTTCGCGCGGCGCTTCCGGTAGGAGGCGTACGTGATCATGATCCCGAACGCGATGGAGAGCGAGAAGAAGATCTGGCTGTAGGCGGCGATCCAGACGTTCGGATCGGCCATGGCACCCCAGTTCGGGGTGAAGAGCGCGTTGAGCCCGTCGGCCGCGCCCGGCAGGAACAGGGCCCGGACCACCAGCGTGCCGAACGCGAGCAGCAGCAGCGGCATGAAGACGAAGTTGACCTTCTCCAGGCCCTTCGCGACCCCGGCCGCCAGCACGACGATCGTCGCCACCCACACGAGGACCAGCGGGATCAGCACCGCGGGCACGAAGTCGAGCGTGAACCACGGGTCCGCGCCGCCGACGTCGGCGAGCTGAAGGTAGGTACCGGTGAAGAAGCCCGCGGTGTCGTCACCCCAGCGCAGGTCGAACGAGTAGACGAAGTAGCTGAGCGCCCACGCGATGATCACCGCGTAGTAGACGGCGATGACGAAGCAGATCGCCACCTGGAACCAGCCCAGGTGCTCCAGCCAGCGCTTGACCCGCCGGAGGGCCAGCGGCGCCGACCCGCGGAACCGGTGCCCGATCGCGTAGTCGAGGAACAGGATCGGGATGCCCGCCGTCAGCAGCGCGATCAGGTAGGGCACCATGAACGCGCCCCCGCCGTTCTCGTATGCCACCCCCGGGAAGCGCCAGATGTTCCCCAGCCCGACGGCGGAGCCGACAGCGGACAGGATGAATCCCAGCTGTCCGCTGAACTCCTCCCGCTTCTCGGGCTCCGCGGTAGTTCTCTGCGCGTCGCTCATCCCCTGATCCTCCGAGAAAATCACCCCGAACGCGAAATCGGGCTCAGCGGGCGAGCAGCTCCTCGACGTACCCGCCGCGGAACTTGCCCGTCGGATCGAGGCGCGCGGCCAGCTCCGCGAAGTCCTCGAAGCGCGGGTACAGGCCAGGGAGATCGGCCACGGGGACCGTGAACAGCTTGCCCCAGTGGGGGCGCGCACCCAGCGGCAGGAGCGCCGCCTCCAGCTCGGGCAGCAGCTCCCGCACGGCCGGCCAGTCCTGCCGCCACGTGAAGTGGAACGCGATGCTGTCCTCCGGCGTGGTGCTGAGCCACTGGTCGTCGCCGGCGATCGTGCGGATCTCCGAGGTCAGCAGCAGCGGCCCGATCCGGTCCCCGAGCGCCCGCAGCGCCTTGACGGCGTCCGGCCCGGCGGAACGCGGCACCAGGTACTCGGACTGCAGCTCCTCGCCCAGCGACGGCGTGAAGTCCAGCCGGAAGTGTGGCAGCCGCTCGAACCAGGGTCCCGGCACCCCGCCCTGCTCGGTGCACGCGACCGCTGCGACGTCCGGCAGGGGGTGCATGGGCCCGGCCGCCGGCGTGGCCCCCAGCTCGACCGGGAGCGTGGGTGCCTCGCCGCCTGCCGAGACCTTCGACTTGCACCAGACCAGGCGGACGTCGGGCTCGAACCAGCTCGTGAAGATGCTGACGGAGTACGCGCTGCCCATGACGGCGTCGAGGTTCTCGAACAACGTGTCCCAGGGCAGGCCGGTGAAGACGTCCTGGCGCACGTCGAACGTGGGCACCGTCGCCAGCTCCACGCGCGTCACGATGCCGAGGGCGCCGAGCGCCACCACGGAGCCGGGGAAGTCGGCGTCACCACGGCGCACGACCAGCACCTCGCCGGAGGCGGTCATGAGCTCCACGCCGACGACGTCGCCCGCGAGCGAGCGCGTCCCGTCACCCGAGCCGTGGGTACCCGTCGCGACCGCACCGGCGACCGAGATGTGGGGCAGCGAGGCCATGGCGCCCAGCGCGCGGCCCTCGGCGTGCAGACCGGCGGCAACCTCGCCGTAGCGCAGGCCCGCGCGGACCGAGGCGACGCCCGTCTGAGGGTCCACCTCGAGGGGCAGCCGGCCGTCGTCGAGCAGGTCGAGCTGGACGTGGACACCCGTCGTGTCGGCGACGTCGCAGAACGAGTGGCGCGAGCCGAGGGCCCGGACGCGGGGCTCACCGGCGACGATGCCGGCGAGCTCCGCGAGGGTCCTGGGGCGTTCGATGCGCTCGGAGGAGTAGGTGAGGTTCGCTGCCCAGTTCTTCACCGGACAAGGGTGCCACTCCTTCGAGCGTGGTCGGGTTCCGGCTCAGGCGCTGGCCGCGGCGCTGCGGACCACCGGAATCCGCTGACTGATGCCGACCATGTCCAGGACCTCCATCACCACGGTGGACGGCTCACGGAGCAGTACGGGCGAACCCGTCTCCTCGCCGAGCACGAACACCTGCAGGATGAAGGCCACCCCGGAGGAGTCGATGAACGTGACGTCCCGCGCGTCGACGATGACGGGGTCGGGATCGGGTCGTGCTGCGAGCGTTGCCATCGCCGCGCTCGCGTTCTCGCGCAGCAGCGCGTCGATGTCACCCCAGAGGGTCAGCACCGTGCCCTCATAGGTGTTCCGGCAGGCGATGCCGGATCCCGGGCGACCGGGAACCATGTCCTGCGCTGAGTCTGACGGGAGAGGGTCCATGGGGTCATTCGCTCCGTCCTGCATTGGTCGGGCCTCGACTTCGCTAGACACTGACTTACCAACTGACTTCGAACTGGCGGCCTTGCACTGGCGACTTGGGCTCTTCTTGGTGCTCTCTGACCGCTCCTTGGTCGGGAGGGGCAAGAATTACCTAGGGCGAGTGTTCACCCGGCACCTGGCTTCCGTCCACCCCCCAGGCGTTACGGTCACGTTGCACGGAAGCGAACTACCGGCCTCCGCACCCTCGCGGGCCTGCTCGATCCCGGCCGGAGAACGTCTCAGAGCGGGTCGGTCACGTCCGCAACCGTGGCGTCGAGCGCCGTCGTGAGATCAACGGCGTCGACCGTGGCACCCACACCGTGAGCGCCTCCGCCGATCGAGACGGGCCCCGGCTCGCTGAGCCGGGAGTCCGCGACGACGGGCCACCTGTGGAACGACCCGAACGGAGTGATGGTTCCCCTCTCATAGCCCGTGACCTCGAAAGCCACGTCCTTGCTCGGCATCGAGAGCCGGGAGACGCCCAGCAGCGCACGCAGCTTGGGCCACGAGATCTGCCGGTCACCCGGGACGAGCACGAACAGGTAGTCCTCGTCCGCCCGGCGCACCACGATCGTCTTGATCAGCTTCGCCGGCTCGACCCCGCGCGCGGCAGCGGCCTCAGCGAGGGTAGCCACCTGACCGTGTCGCGTCATCTCGAACGGGATGCCCGCCGCCTCGAGCGCCGCGACGGCACGTTCTTCGCTCATGAAATTTCCTATCCCGAAAAGACGAGTCTTAGTTGTCTCGAAATATGGTCAAGACTTCGCCCGGAGGCAACTCAGAGGTCGTACTCGGTCCGTTCGGTACGCCAGTACTCGGCCCCGTCCCGGGTGCGCTGCACCAGACCGTGGTCCACCATCGCACGCCGCATGCCCACCGGGTCGTGCGCGACCTCGTGCAGCCGGTCGGTCAGCTCGCGTTCCGTCACCGGTTCCAGCAGGGTGGGCAGGACCCGCGACGCCAGGTATCGGGTCACCGCCACCTTGTCGCGCCACCTCCGCGGCATCGACTCGAGGCGCCCGGACCGCAGGAACCGCTGCGGGTCGTCGGCGGCGCCTCCCGGAGAGGACGCCGCCACCGGGTCGCCCGGGACGCGCTCCGCGGTCATGTCGCGATCAGCCCTCGCCGCCTGACCAGGCTGACCCTCTCGGGACGGATCGCCGGCAGGGCAGCCGCCGTCACCGTGGACGAGGTCCCGTCACCGCTCGCGTCCGTCGACCCGGCGGTCTCCGTGGTCTCGTCTGCCTCGTCGGCCTCCGCGCCCTCGTCAGGCGCACACGGGTCGTCCGCCGGCTCCTCGGCCCCGGCGCTCGGCGCGGGCGTCGGCTCGGGACTGACGCTCGGCTCCGGCGAAGCGCTCGGCTCCGGCTCGGGTTCGCCGCCCGGGCACGTCGGGTCCGACGGCGACGGGCTCGGCGACGGGCTGGGCGACGGGCTGGGCGAGGACGGCGAAGGAGTCGGGGTCGGCGTGGGTGTCGCGGACGGCGTAGGGGTCGGCGTCGGCTTGGACGTCGGCGTCGGCTTGGACGTCGGGGTCGGCGTAGGCGTCGGCTTGGGCGTAGGCCTCGGCGGCTTCTGCGACGGCGGGTTGTCGCCCGGCCGGTCGGACGGCTTCGAGGCCGGCGGCTTGTTGTCGCCGTCACCGGAACCGTTGCTCGGCTTGGGGTCGAGCGCGGGCTTGTAGCGCGGGGTCGTGTCGTCCGACGGCACCCAGGTCCCGACGTCGGACGGGTCGATCGCGCGGTTCGGGATCGAGCCGGCAGCGAAGAACTCGAAGTGCCACGGCTCCGGCTTCGACCCGTCGAGCTGGGCCCACGACGGGTTGTCCCAGCCGTAGTCCGGCCCGTGCAGCCGCAGCCAGACGTACTCAGGTGAACGTCCGCCGGCGATCGGGTTGCCGAGGTCCACCGCGATGCCCCAGCCGTGGTTCGACGTACCGGGGATCGCGGCGAGGTGCGGCTTGATACCGGCCAGGGTGACCTGGGCCTCGTAGGAGCGGTAGGAGTCGGTGATCGGGATCGGGTAGCCGAACTCCTCCTCGAACAACGCGCTGAGCGCCGTCAGCCGTTCGGCCGCGTCACAGCGCAGCATGTGGCCGGGCGCGAACTCCAGGGGGCACAGCACGTCGGTCGGGATGCGGCCGTTCGCGTATCCGCTGGTGGTACCGCCGAACATGCCCACGATGTCGAGCAGGCTCTCGCGCAGCGAGAGGCCTTGGCGCTGCCCGGGCCCGTCCACCTCGACGAGCGCGTTGGGCACCGACGGGTCCAGCATGTTCGCGAGCCGTACGGCGGCGATCACCACCTCGTCGTAGGTGACGTAGCCGGCCGTCGGGTCCTCGTCGTGCGGGTCGATCACCGAGGTGCGCTCGTTCGACACCTGCACGGCAGGCGGGGCCTCGTCGGTCCCCAGCCCCGGACGGGCCTCGCGCTCCTCCGGCTCGCGCTCGGGGTCGTCCTGCTTGCCGTCCTGTTCGTCGCCGTCCTGCTTGTCGTGCCGCTCGTCGCCGTCCTGCTCGGCGCTGTCGCCATCCGCAGCCGGATCCGCCGCGTCCTCCTGGGCACCGCGCGCCACCGGCGCGTCCTCGAGGCGGAGGCCCTTGTTGTTCTCGCCGAAGGCGAGCTGCTGCATCTGGTACGTCGTGTAGAGCATGCCGAGCTCGGCGGCGGCCTGCGCGATCGCCGGGCTGAAGCTGGGCCCCTGTTCCTGCGCCAGCTCCTCTGCCCGCTCGAGGACCGCGACGATCTGGGCGAGCGTGACGCCTTCGGGGGCGGTCTCGGTCTCGCCGACGGTGACGCTCTGCAGCAGCCCGTAGAGCCTGATGGGCAGCTCGCCGCCGTTCCCGCCGGCAAGGTGGGAGGCGGGGACGCTCGCGGAGGCCGTGAACAACACACCCACCGCGACGACGGTGGCGACCGCACCGGTCCACGCGGTCCGGAAGTACTTGCGCAGACCCGCGCGGGAGTCGTGCGGACTTGGCTTCTTCGCCTCGTCGTTCACGCGTCGCCCCCTCGGTCGGTGCGCCACTTCGTGGTGCGGTACGTGCGTTGTGGATCCTTGCTCAGGCCTATCACGCCCAGGTGAACTCGAGCGGCGTAATTCTCTGTCGCCCAGGGTGAACCGGTCCCGGATCAGGCGCCGGACCCTGCGACGGACGACGCCCCCTGATCGCCAAGGGTAACGATTCGGGCGTACGGCGCAATGAAACCTTTCGTGGACATCTCGTGATGCCGCACACTGGCCCGCGTCCCAACGGGCGCACCCGCGCCCGCAGTCGAACGGCCGGAACGGTGGCCGTGAAAGGAAATCCCCTCATGAGCGAGACCACGAGCGCACCCGCCGGCCAGGGCGCGGTCCAGGACCCGAAGGCCAACACCCTGGCGATCGTGGGCTTCGTCCTCGCGTTCGTAGCGCCCCCGATCGGGCTCGTCGTGTCGGCGATCGCCGTCTCGAAGGCCGGCAAGGCCGGCCTCGACAGCAAGCTCTCGAAGTGGGGCCTCGGCCTCTCGATCGTCTTCACGGTCCTGTACCTCGTGCTGTTCGGCCTCGCCGGCTATGCGGCGCTCACGCTCCAGGCGGCCTGACCCACCGAGGCCGACCCGGGCGCCGTGCCCGGTAGCGCGATGTGCACGACCAGCAGCGCAGAGGCTGCCGCTCCGGGAGGAGCGGCGGCCTCTCGCGCTTGAATGGCTGATACCGGTCTATCCAAGACCATTCGGATACTCCACAATATGGCCTGACATTTCCTAAAACCTGCAACCAGGGGAGCACTACCGACATGACCACGCCCGACACCACGACCCCAGAGGCCGCTGTCGACCAGAGTGCGGCAGCCACCGCCACCGAGGTCGTGGAGACCGAGCCTGCCGCGCCGGAGGCGACGTCCGAGGCGAAGGCAGAGGCCGCGGCTCCCGCAGCCGAGACGGCGCCCGTCGAGACCGCCGCGACGTCCCCCGCCGAGGCCGTGACCGAGGCAGCCGTGGCCGTAGCGACCCCCGCGGCCGCCGAGACCGCCGTCGCCGCGCCGGCCGCCGCGGTCGAGGAAGAGGAACCGCAGACCGCGGTCTTCAGCCTCCTCACGTTCTTCCTGGCAGCACTGCCGGTCATCGGCGTCATCCTGAACGCGATAGCCGTCGCCCGCGCCGGCAAGGAGGGCTTCGACCTGTGGCTCGCTCGCTGGGGCCTCGCGCTCTCCATCATCGAGACGCTCGGCGCCCTCGCCCTGGTCGGCCTCGGTTACTACCTGGGCGTGCTGAGCGCCGGCTGAGCCGCCCGAGCCGCTGGACCTCGAGGTCCGCCTGCACCCGGTCCCCCTCGCGCGGTCTCCCCAGACCCGCCGCGAGCGGCCGGGTGGAGGCGGACCTCACGTCGTGGGGCGACATGGCAGACCATCGCGACGGACCGCGCGCTGTCAGACGCTCAGGTCACGCCGGTGACCCGAGGGTCTGACACGGACGTACGACAGCGCCGCGTAGAGCGCCTCCTCGGCGTCTCGTGCGGCCTCGTAGGCATCCTGGCAGGCGGCGTAGCCCGCGCAGGCGACGTCGAGCACGGCGATCGCGGCCGATGAAGCCGCCTCGGTTCGTTCCGGGCCGGTGTGCGGGTCGGCGTCGGCGTCACCGGCCACGGTGAGCCCTGCCGCGCGCTGCCGGGCGGCCCGGAGCTGCGCCAGCCCCGTGCCGTGCCTGGCCTGCCACGACTCGAGGGCCGAGGCGTAGGACTCGAGTGCGTCAGCCACCGCCCCGAGACCCGGCGCCCCGTCCCGGACGGTCCGGGCGCCGGCCCGGAGCGCCACGGGGTCCCCTTCCGGCGGGCGGCTCACCGCCGTGTCCCAGTCGGACGCCGCACCGCGCAGGTCGTCGATCAGGCCCTCGACGTGCTCGGGCGCGTCGCTGTGCTCGAATGCCTGCCGGCGGCGGCTCAGACCGTTGATCCGGCTCTCGCACAGGGCGGCGAGCTCGCGGGTCGTCATGCCGGCCCGTCGGTGGCTGCCCGCCGGACGGGCCGGACCGGTAGCGCGCGTGGGGCCGAACCCGCCGTCGAGGCGGGGGTCGAGCTCGCTGGGGCCCGGGTCGCCGGCGCCTCGGTCTCGACCGGCTCTGCCGGCGCGCCGTCCGCGGCCTGTGGGCCGCTCGGGACCAGCGCATCCGGCGCCGCTCGCTCCATCACCGACAGGACGCGCTGGATCTTCGAGATCTCGCGGAGCGCCGCCGCTGGGTCGGCTTCCCTCGCCGCGGAGCGCAGCACGTGCCCGAACGCCGCCCGCGCCGCCTCGGGGCCGTCGAGCACGCCGTCGCCCAGCGCTATGACGTCGGCGAGCCCGGCCAGCCGGACGGTGACGGCCACCCGGTGCGTCGTCGGCCAGGTGACACCTGCGGCGTTGAGCCGCTGCACCGAGCGCGCGATGGTCTCGGGGCTCATGCCTCCGCACCTCCGGCGCGAACGCCCGCACGCACCGCCCGCCGCGCCATGGGCGCCGCGTCCTCATCGACCGTCGACCTGTCAGCCATACCGCTCCCCTCGGGCATCCCGGTGCACGTCACAGGAATTTCGAAAGCCTAAGGAGGCGGCGCCCGTCGCGACATGGGGAGCCATCCCCATCCGGCGAGCGCCGTTCCCCTGGCCGCCGACGCTATTGACCTGTTGTCCGTTCCGGGTGAATCTTGTCGGGCCGCGACTCGGGTCGCGCCGCGGCTGATCGCTCCATCGCTCCACCACTCCGAAGACGAAGCAAGGACGAGCACAGGGAGTTTCGATGACATCGCTGTCAGCACCCTCCGACCATCCACGCCGACGTGCCGGCACCCGCCGCGTCGTCGGCTCGGCGACGGCTCTTGCCCTTGCCTGCCTCCTGGCCGTGCCCTTCTCCCCGGTCACGCGGGCCGATGCCGTACAGCAGGCACCGGTCGCACCGGACGCCGTCATCTGCGACCTCTACTGCGATGCCCGGGACCCCGGGCTCGCCGTGAGCGACCGCACGCCGGTGAGCGCCGCCGTCCACGGCCGGACGCTCCGGCTCCATGTCTCCGACCCCGACGTCATGGGCTGGGGCTCGATCGACGGCGGCCAGGCCGGTGACGAGGTCTGGCTCGACCGGTCCTTCGACGGCGGCCGGACGTGGGCGTCGGGCAGCAGGCTCGGCGTCACGAGGATCCCGGCGGGCTCCACCGGCTGGCGCACCCAGATGTACAACGTGGACGACTGGAACAAC
Organism: Promicromonospora sp. NPDC060271; assembly: GCF_042726755.1. NCBI lineage: Bacteria > Bacillati > Actinomycetota > Actinomycetes > Micrococcales > Promicromonosporaceae > Promicromonospora > Promicromonospora sp. NPDC060271. Next base: position 22,506 of record NZ_JBHXBG010000075.1, read on the forward strand.
TTGGGGATAGGCGCCCTCCGCGTCTGCGGCAAGGCGGGCGACCGGCCGGAGATCGCCTGCACCGGCTGGGCACGTAACGACCGCAACGCCGGGAGCCGCTCGACGGCGGCCGCCACCGCGCTGATGATGCTCTGGGACCGCGACACCGGCCTGTTCGAGACCAACGGCTGGTGGACGGGGGCCAACGCGCTGACCGCCGTCATCGACAACGCCCGGATCAGCGGGATGGGCAGCTACCGGTACGTGATCGCGGAGACCTACGACAAGAACGTCGGCGCGCGTGACGGCCAGTTCCGCAACGAGTACCTGGACGACACCGGCTGGTGGGGCCTCGCCTGGATCGCCGCGTACGACCTGACGGGTGACAGCCGGTACCTGAGCACGGCGCGGGCCGACGCCGACCACATGCGCGCCTACTGGACCTCGAAGTGCGGCGGGGGCGTCCAGTGGAACACCGGCATCGCGTACAAGAACGCCATCACCAACGAGCTGTACATCCAGCTCAACGCGGCGCTGCACAACCGCATCCCCGGCGACACCACCTACCTGCAGCGCGCCCGGGAGGGCTGGAGCTGGTTCCGCGGCAGCGGCATGATCAACTCCGGCAACCTGGTCAACGACGGGCTGAACGACTCGTGCGTCAACAACGGTGAGCCCACGTGGACCTACAACCAGGGCGTCATCCTGGGTGCGCTGACGGAGCTGCATCAGGCAACAGGGGACGCGTCCCTGCTCACCACGGCACGCTCCCTGGCCAACGCCTCGACCAGCTCCACCTACCTCAACCCAGGCGGCGTGCTGCGCGAGGTGAACGAGGGCGACGACTGCAGCAGCGACGGCGCCTCCTTCAAGGGCGCCTACGTCCGCGGCCTGGGCAGGCTGAACGCAGCGCTGGGCGACCGCCCGTACAGCGCCTACCTCGACCGGCAGGCCGACGCCGCGTACGCCAACGACCGCGACTCGCTGGGTATGTACGGTCCGCACTGGGCCGGACCGCTGGTCCGGCCCGCGACGGGGCACGGCTGCCAGCACGGCGCGCTCGACCTGCTCAACGCGGCGCAGGCGAGCTAGTACGCACGGCGTGTCAGACGCACAGGTCATTCGAGTGACCTGTGCGTCTGACACGTCGCGGGCGCGTCGCGGGCGCCCGCTGGCAAATGACCTTGCCGTTCCTGGGAGAATGGGGGGTTGTGAGTACCGAGCCCTCTTCCACCCCGGTGTCCGACGGCGATCGCGGCCGCGCAGGCGGAGGCCGGAACCGTCGCCGTGGGCCGGGCAAGCAGAACCGGCGACCTCGGCGCAGCGGGCCGCAGCGCGTCTCCACCGCGCAGCTCGAAGCGGCGGCCGCCAAGCGTGCCGCCGTCGAGGTGCCGCCTATCACCTACCCGGGGCAGCTGCCCGTCTCCGCGCGGCGCGCGGACATCGCGGCCGCGATCCGTGACAACCAGGTCGTGATCGTGGCCGGCGAGACCGGCTCCGGGAAGACCACCCAGATCCCGAAGATCGCACTCGAGCTCGGGCGCGGACGGCAGGGCCAGATCGGGCACACCCAGCCCCGGCGGCTCGCGGCCCGTACGGTGGCCGAGCGCATCGCGGAGGAGCTCGGCACGGAGCTCGGCGGCGTGGTGGGCTACCAGGTCAGGTTCACCGACCAGTCCAGCGAGGACACGCTGGTCAAGGTCATGACCGACGGCATCCTGCTCGCCCAGATCCAGCGCGACCCGCAGCTCCTCGCGTACGACACGATCATCATCGACGAGGCGCACGAGCGGTCCCTCAACATCGACTTCCTGCTCGGCTACCTGTCGCGGCTGCTCCCCCAGCGGCCCGACCTCAAGCTGATCATCACGTCGGCCACCATCGACTCGGAGCGGTTCGCCACGCACTTCTCCCCCGCTGCCCTGGCCGAGCGGGGCGGTGCGCCCGCGTACGTCACCGACGTGCTCCCGGACCTCGCCCCGATCGTCGAGGTCTCCGGCCGGACGTTCCCCGTCGAGATCCGCTACCGTCCGCTGTCGCCGGACGAGGACCCGTCGGGGGCCGATGCCTCGCGCGTCGACGGCTCCCCCGCGAAGGGACCTCGACAGGCTCGGCCAGCGGGTGGCGCTCGGCCAGGGGGCGGCGCCAGGGCACCGAAGAACGCGCGCGAGGAGAAGGACCTCGTCGCCGGCATCGTCGAGGCCTGCGACGAGCTGCTGCGCGAGGGCGACGGCGACATCCTCGTGTTCCTCTCGGGCGAACGCGAGATCCACGACACCGCCGACGGGCTCACGGGCCACCTCAAGGAGCGGGTCCGGGATCCGAAGCATCCGCAGCACGTCGAGATCCTGCCGCTGTACGCGCGGCTGTCGAGCGCGGAGCAGCACCGGGTGTTCCAGCCGCACGCGTCGCGACGCATCGTGCTGGCGACCAACGTCGCCGAGACCTCGCTGACCGTTCCCGGCATCCACTACGTCGTCGACCCCGGTACGGCCCGGATCAGCCGCTACTCCAAGCAGACCAAGGTCCAGCGGCTGCCGATCGAGCCGGTCTCCCAGGCGTCGGCCAACCAGCGCAGCGGCCGGTCCGGCCGTGTCGCCGACGGCATCGCGATCCGCCTCTACTCGGAGGAGGACTTCAACGGGCGACCCGAGTTCACCGAACCCGAGATCCTGCGCACGTCGCTGGCGTCCGTGCTGCTGCAGATGATCTCGGTCGGCGTGGTCAGCACGCCCGACGACGTCGCCCGCTTCCCCTTCGTCGAGCCCCCGGACACGCGCGCGATCCGCGACGGCGTCAACCTGCTCACGGAGCTGGGCGCGCTGGAGGAGGTCGACGACGTCACCCGGCTCACCGAGGTGGGCCGCACGCTCGCCCAGCTCCCGATGGACCCGCGGCTGGCCCGTATGGTCATCGAGGGCTCGCGGCACGGCGTCGCCCGCGAGGTGGCGATCATCGCGGCGGCGCTGTCGATCCAGGACCCCCGCGAGCGCCCGGCGGAACAGCGCGCGCAGGCCGACCAGCTGCACGCCCGGTTCGCGGACCCGCGCTCCGACTTCCTCACGTACCTGAACCTCTGGGAGTACGTCCGGGAGCAGCAGCACCAGATGGGCAGCTCGGCCTTCCGGCGCCTGTGCAAGGCGGAGTACCTGAACTTCCTGCGCATCCGCGAGTGGCAGGACGTCGTCGCCCAGCTCCGCGAGATGTCGCGGCCGCTGGGCATAGAGATGTCCTTCCAGCCACGGCGCCGCCCGGCCGACGGCGACAGCGGGTCCCGCCCGGTGGAGGTCACCTCCGAGGTTGAGTCGCCGTCGTATCGGCAGCTGTGGGACGAGGACACGATTCACCGGTCCCTGTTGGCCGGACTGCTGTCGCAGCTGGGCATGCAGGACACCGGGGAGGTGAAGGCGTCCGCCGTCGCGCACCTTCGTGGGGCGCAGCGGGAGATCGCGTTGAAGCGGGCCAAGAAGCAGGCCCGCAACGAGTACATCGGCGCCCGCGGGGCGCGGTTCGCCATCTTCCCCGGGTCTCCCCTGTCCAAGAAGCCGCCGGTGTGGATCATGGCGGGCGAGCTCGTCGAGACCAGCCGCCTGTGGGCGCGTGACGTCGCCCGCATCCAGCCCGAGTGGGCCGAGGACCTCGCCGGTCCGCTCGCGAAGCGCACCTACTCGGAACCGCACTGGTCGTCCAAGCAGGGTGCGGCGATGTGTACGGAGAAGGTGCTGCTGTACGGCGTGCCCATCGTGTCCGACCGGCGCGTGCTCTACGCGAAGGTCGATCCGGAGGCGGCGCGCGAGATGTTCGTGCGGCACGCGCTCGTGGAGGGCGAGTGGACCACGCACCACAAGTTCTTCCACGACAACCGCGCGCTCCTGGAGGAGGCCGGCGAGCTCGAGGCCCGCTCCCGGCAGCGCGGCCTGGTCGCGGACGAGGACGACCTGTTCGCCTTCTACGACGAGCGCGTCCCCGACTCCGTGGTGTCCGCCGCGCACTTCGACCGCTGGTGGTCGCGGGCCCGCAAGGAGACGCCGGACCTGCTCACCTTCACGATGGAACAGCTGGTCGGCGACGCGTCGGTCGATACGTCCGCGTTCCCCGAGAGGTGGCCCCAGGGCGAGCTCTCCCTGCCGCTCACCTACCAGTTCCAGCCCGGGTCCGACGCCGACGGCGTCACCGTGCACATCCCCATCGCGGTGCTCGCGCGCGTCGTGCCGGACGGGTTCGACTGGATGGTGCCGGGTCTCCTCGAGGAGCTGACCGTCGCGACCATCAAGTCACTACCCAAGGCGGTGCGGCGCGAGCTGGTGCCGGCGCCGGACGTCGCACGCGACGTCGTCGCCTGGATCCGCGAGGAGTGCCCGGCATGGGAGGACATCGTCCGCGCCGGCGACATGGCGGAGTCCTACGTCGCCGCGTTCACGCGGGCGGTCCGCGCGCTCCGCGACGTGGTCGTGCCGCCGGAGGTCTGGGACGAAGAACGGATCTCCCGGCTTCCTGGGCATCTCCGGGTGACGTTCCGGGTCGTCGAGGAGCGCGGGCGGGGGCGGGATGCGTCGGCCATCGTGCTCGACGAGTCCAAGGATCTGGTGCTGCTGCAGCGGAAGTTGGCTTCGCGGGCCGAGGCTGCTGTGCGGTCGGCTGTTCGGGGTGCTGTGGGGGCGGCTCTGGCTGAGGCTCGGGCTGCTTCTGGTGGTTCGGCTGGGGCGGGCGTGGAAGGCGAAGACCCTCGCGCGGACGCGTTCACGGGCCCCAGGGGGCCCTCCACTTCGGGAAGGAATACGTCCGCGCGAGGGTC
>NZ_JBHXBG010000076.1:0-27025 GCF_042726755.1 Promicromonospora sp. NPDC060271
GGGCTGGACGTCGCCCTGCTCGCGCGCGACGCGGCCCGCCTCGCGGCGGTGGCCGCCGAGGTCCGGGCGGAGGGAGTGACGGCGGTCGAGCTGACCGCCGACGTGTCGGACCCGGCGGCGGTGCGCGCCGCCGTCGCGCGGGCCGATGACACGCTCGGGTCGATCGACCTGCTGGTCAACAACGCGGGCGCCATCGAGTCCGAGCACCCGCTGTGGGAGGCCGACCCCGAGGAGTGGTGGTCGATCTTCGAGACCAACGTGCGCGCGCCCTTCCTGTTCATGCGCTACGCCCTGCCCGGCATGATCGCGCGCGGCGGTGGCCGGGTCGTCGACCTGGCCTCCGGCGCGAGCTCGCACGAGATGGGCGGCGGGTACTCGGCGTACAACGCGAGCAAGACGGCGCTGACCCGGCTGGGCGCCAACCTCCACGGCGACGGCTTCCCGCGTGGCATCCGCGTCTTCGAGCTCGCGCCGGGCGTCGTGCGGACGGACATGTCCACGGGGATGACCCTGCACGAGGGGCGCACCCGGTGGACCCCGGTCGAGCGGGTGACCGACGTCGTGAACGCGATAGCCGCTGGTGAGCTCGACGCCTGCTCGGGCTGGTTCCTGCGGGTCTCGCACGACACCCCCGAGTCGCTCAAGGCGCTGGCTGCCGACGTCGCGCGGCAGGGCGGCGAGGCGACCGCCCGCCGGCTGCGGGTCATGCCGGCGGGCAGCGACGACCCGCTGGCGGACGCGCTCACCAAGCGCTGACGCGCCGACACGGGACGTTCATCCGGCGGCCCTGGTGTGCGGGGACGGGCACTCCCTACGGTGGAGAGCGCCCGTCCCCTCACGCAAGGAGACCACCATGCGCCATCGTCGCCCCGTAGCCGCCGCCCTGGGACTGTGCGTCCTGCTCGCCTCCGCGAGCCAGGCGGTCGCAACGACGCAGTCCGCGAGCCAAGCGGCCGCAACGGAGTCCGCGAGCGAGCAGACCGGTCCGTCGGCGGCGGCCGTCACACCGCTCACGGCGAGCAACTTCCGCTACACCCTGTCCGAGACGTCGTCGTCCCTGGTCGGGGCCCTCGACTCGGCCCTGCCGAACGTGACCGTGGGAGCGGTGGCCGACGACGCCAACCGCACCCCGAGCTGCGACAGCGCACCGTCGGTCACGCACCGCACCGCCTACTACTGCTGGAACGCGGGCGACCAGGACACCCCTGACTGGTACCCGCAGGGCATCACCACCAGCTCCGATGCGTTGGGCGATGGAACGTACGACGGCAAGCGCCTCAACCTCGTGAGCTGGTACGACCACGCGGACGACGGCATCGACAAGGGCGTCCGCATCAGCGTGTCCAACCTGTCCGCGAGCGCTTCGGCCCCGCCGTACCGGCACATCCTGCTGGTCGAGCCGAGCGGCACCGCGAGCGCGCCGTCGTACAGGCCGGTCACCGTCCATGCCGGCGGCATCATGTGGTACGGCAACCTGCTGTACGTGGCGGACACGAGCGGCGGGTTCCGCGTGTTCGACCTGGACCACCTGTGGCAGGTCTCGACCGGCAGCTCCTCGGCCGTCGGACGCCAGCCGGACGGTTCGTACCACGCGTTCGACTACAAGTACGTGCTGCCGCAGACCGCGAAGTTCACCGACTCGACGGTCGGTGGGTACGCGCAGCTGCAGCACTCGTCGGTGGCGCTGGACCGGACGAGCTCGCCGGACTCCGTGATCGTGAGCGAGTACCGGAGCGCGGCGGACGTCGACGCGGGAGCCCAGGTCCGGACGATCCGGGTTCCCGTCGACTACACGAACCGGTACCTCAAGCCCGCCTCCGACGGCATCATCAAGGCGACCGAGGCGTACCGGACCGACCTCGAGAGCGTCCAGGGCTCGACCGCGATCAACGGCGAGTTCTTCTTCTCGCAGAGCGACGGCTCGAACCACTCCGACCCGAACTCGGACGGTGACCTGCACACGTTCGCCGCGCCGTCCGGTTCGATCGTGCGGCACGGGAACGCGCTGACCGTGGGCGCGGAGGACCTGTCCTACGACCCGACCCGTGACTACCTGTGGTCGCTGGGCGAGTATCCCGGGTACCGGTGGGTGTACGCGGCGGACGCCTCGTCGTTCTGAGCCGGACGATGCGCCCGGCCGCCGGGACCTGGGCGGACGCGCGGGTCATCCCGGATGTCCCGCGCGTCCGACCCGTGCGGTGCGTCGCCTGGTCGGTGGGGCGGGCCGAACCTAGGCTCGGCCCGGTGACGCTTCGAATCGAAGACTACGGAATTGTCGGGGACCTCCAGTCGGCCGCGCTGATCGGCCGGGACGGCTCGGTCGACTGGATGTGCCTTCCTCGGTTCGACTCCCCGGCGTGCTTCGCCGCGCTGCTGGGCGACGAGCGACACGGCTCGTGGCGGATGGGCCCGGTCGCCGGCGGCCTCTGCACCAGCCGCCGGTACCGGGAGGGCACCCTGGTCCTGGAGACGGAGTGGGACCTCCCGGAGGGCAGGGTCCGGCTGATCGACTTCATGCCGCCGCGTGGTGACCATGCCGACCTCGTCCGGATCGTCGAGGGCATCAGCGGAGCCGTCCCGATGACCACGGAGCTGCGGCTCAGGTTCGACTACGGCAACGTCGTGCCCTGGGTCACGCGGGAGGGGGCCGCGCTGCGCGCGGTGGCGGGCCCGGACTCCGTTCGCATCGACGCGGGGGTCGAGATGGCGCACGACGGCGTCGCCGACGGCTCGGTGCTGCACGCCCGGTTCACCGTCGGGCCGGGGGACCGGGTGCCGTTCGTCCTGACCCATCACGCGTCGCACCTGGACACCAAGGACCCGGTGGAGGCAGAGGCCGCGCTCCGGGACACCGAGGAGTTCTGGCGCTCGTGGCTGGCGGCCTCCACCTACACCGGCCCGTGGGCCGAGGCCGTGCACCGGTCGCTGATCACCCTGAAGGCCCTGACCTACGCCCCGACCGGCGCCATCGCGGCGGCCGCGACGACGTCACTGCCCGAGGAGCTCGGCGGTGCCCGCAACTGGGACTACCGGTACTGCTGGCTGCGGGACGCGGCGTTCACGCTGCAGGCCCTGGTCGGGACCGGCTTCATCGAGGAGGCGCGCGCGTGGCGGGCATGGCTCCTGCGCGCCGTCGCCGGCGACCCGGCGGACCTGCAGATCATGTACGGCCTCGACGGCCGTCGGCGTCTGCCCGAGTACACGATCGACTGGCTGCCCGGGTACGAGGGTTCGAACCCGGTACGGATCGGCAACGGTGCGGTGGGCCAGCTGCAGATCGACGTGTGGGGCGAGACGCTGGACGGCCTGCACCTGGCCCGCGAGGCGGGACTCGAGACCGACGCGGACGCGTGGCGGCTGCAGACCGCGCTCCTCGACTACCTCGAGGAGCACTGGGACGAGCTCGACAACGGGCTCTGGGAGGTGCGCGGCCCGCGCCGCGCCTTCGTGCACTCCCGCGTCATGGCGTGGGCCGGCTTCGACCGGGCGGTACGCGCCGTCGAGGAGCTGGGGCTGGAGGGGCCCGTCGAGCGGTGGCGCACCATACGCGACCGGATCCATGCCGAGGTGTGCGCCAAGGGGTTCGACGCGAGCCGGAACACGTTCACGCAGTTCTACGGTTCCGACGGCCTCGACGCCTCGCTGCTGCTGATCGGGCAGGTCGGGTTCCTGCCATGGGAGGACCCGCGGGTCGTCGGCACGGTGGACGCCGTGCAACGCGAGCTGAGCCAGGACGGTCTCCTGCTCCGCTACCACACGCATGCCGACGACCGGGTGGACGGCCTCCCCGGCAGCGAGGCGACGTTCCTGGTCTGCAGCTTCTGGCTGGTGGACGCGCTGCACGGCATCGGCCGGCGGGAAGAGGCCGTCGCCCTGTTCGAACGCCTGCTCACCCTGCGCAACGACCTCGGGCTCCTGAGCGAGGAGTACGACGTGCGCACCGGGCGCCACCTCGGCAACACGCCGCAGGCGTTCAGCCATCTCGGCCTGGTCAACAGCGCGCTGCGCCTCGGCCGCGGGGTGACGCCCCGCGACGTCGAGTCGGGCGTGACGGCTCAGGTGGCCGTCACGCCCGCGGCGAAGGAGACCACCTGAGCCGGTGGGTTCAGCGGCGCTCGTCGCGCCAGTCGACCCAGGCCTGCACGGTGCTCAGGTCGTAGTCCGGACCGCTCGCGCCGATCGTGAACAGGGTCGCCCCGGCTGCCACGAGGGCGTCGCCCGTCGTCTCCGGCGCGCCGTCGACGTCAACGGACCGCTCCACGAGCTTGGCGGTGTCGCGCCCGACGGCGGCGCCGTGCTCGTCGAGGATCGCCGACTTGGTCGTCAGGACGTCGGCGTCGCCGAAGCTGTGCCAGATATCGGCGTGCTCGGCCACTATGCGCAGCGTCTTCCTGACCCCGCCACCGCCGATCAGGATCGGGATCTCGCGCTGGGGTGCCGGGTTGCCGGCGGCGAGGCGGGCCTTGATCCGCGGCATGGCGGCCGCGAGGCTCGCGATCCGCGAGCCGGCCGTGCCGAACTCGTAGCCGAACCGGTCGTAGTCCTTCTCGAACCACCCGGCGCCCAGCCCCAGGATGAGGCGCCCGCCCGAGATGTGGTCGACCGTGCGCGCCATGTCGGCCAGCAGGTCCGGGTTCCGGTAGCCGATACCCGTCACCAGCGCGCCGATCTCGACGCGTTCGGTCTGCTCGGCCCAGGCGCCGAGCATGGTCCAGGCCTCGAAGTGCTTGCCTTCGGGGTCGCCGTGGAGCGGGTAGAAGTGGTCCCAGTTGAAGATGACGTCGACCCCGATGTCCTCGGCGCGCAGTACCGCGTCGCGGATGGTGGAGTAGTCGGCGTGCTCCGGCTGCAGCTGCAGCGCGATACGGATGGCGCGATCGGTCATGCCCGCAGCCTACGACGATGCAGACGCCGTGGTGCCCGCCCCGGCGGATCGTCCAGGACGCGTGTCGGTCACGTCGCGCGCGGTGCCGGAGGGCCGAGACTATGGGTGTGCCGCCGGTCGGCGACCACCGGAACGACAGGAGCACGCATGCCGAACTACAGCACGTCCGCAGAGATCGACGCCTCGCCGGAGGCCGTATGGGCCGTCCTGTCCGACGTCGAGCACATGCCCGACTGGACGTCCTCCATGACCTCGGTGTCGATCGTCGACGGCCCGAACCCGCCCGACGTCGGCACGCAGGTGCGGATCGAGCAGCCGAGGATGCCGCTGGCGGTCTGGCTGATCGACGAGTGGGACGCGCCGCGGCACTTCGCGTGGATCAGCGAGGCGCCGGGCGTCACCACGCAGGCGGAGCACCTGGTGGAGCCCCTGCCCGGCGGCCGTTCCCGCGTGACCCTCGCGATCACGCAGACCGGTGGGCTGGCCTGGCTGCTCGGCAGGCTCACCATGGGCCGCACCCGCCGGTACGTCGACACCGAGCTCGCCGGCCTGCGAGCCAGGCTGGGCTCGTGACGCCAGACCTCCTGGTACCAGACGTCGGCGCCGGGGCCGGGCTTCAGGCCCGGGTCGCCACCGCGAACACCCTGCGGAACTCGAGCGGCGTGCCGTAGGCGCGCTCCGGATAGGCCGCACGCAGCGCCGCTCCGAACTCCTCCTCGAACCGGGTGCGCAGCGCCGGGTCCTTGGCCTCCAGCGCCTGGAGCGTTGGCTGGGCGCCGGTCGCCGAGATCCAGCGGAGCACGGGGTCCGGCCCGTGCAGCAGGTGCGTATAGGTGGTCTCCCACGCGTCGACGGTCCACCCGGGCCTGGCCAGTCGGTCCAGGTACTCGGCCGGGTCGGCGGTGGCCCGCCGTTCGACCGGTCCGACGACGTCGGCGTACGGCTCCCGGCCGGCGACCTCCCGCAGGAGGAGGTGGCTGGGTGCGTCGTGGTTTCCCGGGACCTGGAACGCGAACGTCTGCGCTGCCCGGTCGGCGAGCGTCGTGAGCAGGTCGCGGTGTCCCGGTACCCACTGGAGTGCGGCGTTGCTGATGACGAGGTCGGCGGTGTGGTCGTCGGTGCTGAGGTCGGCAAGCACGTACTCGGTGCCGGGATCGGCGGCGCGCGCCCGCTCGATCATGGCGGGGGAGGCATCGACGCCCGTGACCTGAGCCTCGGGCCAGCGGGCGCGGAGCACGGCCGTGAGATGGCCGGGCCCGCACCCGAGGTCGACGACGGTGGAGGGTGTCCCGGGCACCCGGGCGACGAGCTCCGTGAACGGGCGCGAGCGCTCGTCCGTGTACTGCAGGTATGCGCTGGGACTCCAGTCCGCCATGACCACTCTCCTCGACATCGAGTATCTCGACATCAAGATACAGGCTCTCGTCGATACCGCGCGATCGTGCCCGGAACAAGCGGTGGTTCCGGGCGCGATCGCTCACGGTCGGCGGTGCCTCGGCTACGCGATCTCGATGTAGTCGAGCTCCGTGAACGCGGTTCCCTTGCCCAGCCGGATGGTGTTCCAGCCCGCCTGGAGGGTGATGTCCTTCGATGCCTGCCGCCAGTTGTCCCAGCCGGTCACGGGGTAGCTGATGGACCCGGCCGCTGCCCCGTTGACCGTGACCGTGTGCGAGGCGGTCCCGGCCGAGCCGTTGGCGTAGCCGACGTGCAACGAGTAGCTGCCCGTGGTGGGTACGTAGATGGAGCCGACGTCGACGGCGCTGTCGGCGTGGTCGATGTACGCGACGACCTTGCCGTCGGACGCGCCGGCGGCGTTCGTCCGGACCGAGCAGTTGTGCAGCGTGCCGCGCTCGGCCTCGTACCGGACCCGGCTGCCCCGCACCACGGGGTTCCCGCCCGCCCAGCCGAGGTCGGCGACGTACATACCCCGGCCGCCCGCTGCACGGTGGCCGTGGAAGACGAGCTTGTCGCCCCCGCCGTCGCGCAGCACGTCGGCGCCGCCGGGGCCGCCCACCGCGCCGTCGAGCGAGGCAGTGGTCATGAGGAACCGGAACGCCTTGGTGTACGGCCCGGTGATCGAGCTCGAGACCGCGTAGTTCGTGCCGTACTGGTTGGTCGTGTACGGGCCCGCCGAGTAGAACAGCACGTACTGGCTGCCCACCTTGGTGATCACGGGCGCCTCGATGATGCCTGCCTCGTCGGCCCGGTCGTTGCGCAGCACCTGGACGGCGCCGCCCTCGAAGGTGATGCCGTCCGCGGCCGTGCGCTGCACGTGGATCCAGGTGGTGGCGCCGATGGCGTTGCCGTCGTTCTTCCAGACCAGGTACCGGGCGCCGTTCGTGTCGACGAAGCTGGACGCGTCGATCGCGCCGCCCGCGCCGAGCGGGCAGACGAGCGGCTGGGTGCCCACCGGGGCGAACGGGCCGCCGGGGGAGTCGGACAGGGCGGCGCCGATGCACTGCCGGCCGGACGCCGCGTGCCAGGCCGTGTAGTAGAGCAGGTAGCGGCCGTCGGCGCGGCGGGAGACGTCGGGTGCCCAGGTGCGCCCCTCCTTGGCCCAGGCGCCGAGGTTCGGCAGGGCGTCCGTCGACCGGTACGTCCAGGGCCCGTCCGGGTCGGGCGCGGTCGCCCAGGGCAGGTTCTTGCCCTCGTTGGTCGCGTACGCGTAGTAGGTGTCGCCGAACTTCGACACGTCGGGGTCGGGGAAGTCGCGGTCGAGCACGAGGCTCGGGCGCACGGTCGCCTGGACGGCGACGTCGTCGTCCGGGGTGGCGACGGCGGGGCTGGTCGTGAGGAGCCCGAGGGCCAGGGCGGTGACGGCGGTGCCGGCGAGGGCTGCGCGGGAGAAGCGAGGAAGTACCACGTTGAACCTCCGGGCGAGAGAAAACTCGACGGGTGAATTGTCGCGACTGGCCCACTGCTTGTAAAGCATCGGCTCCAACTGGTTCTGACCGCGCTCCAACGTTAAACCACCCGACCCGCGCCCCGCCTCGTTGAGTGCTGGATATTTGCGGGCTTCAGCGCTCCCAGACCGCAAATATCCAGCACTCAACGGGGTCAGGGGACGAGGAGGACCTTGCCCGTTGTGGCGCGGGACTCCAGCGCCTCGTGCGCCGCTCCGGCGTCGGCCAGCGAGAGGGTGGAGCCGACGTGGACCTCCAGGTCGCCCGACACAGCGGCCTCGAACACCTCCGACGTGCGCCACTCGAGCTCGTCGCGGGTGAGCGTGTAGTGGGCGATCGTCGGCCGCGTGAGGAACAGGGAGCCGGCCTTGTTGAGCCGCTGCGGGTCGAGCGGCGGTACCTGACCCGACGCGCCGCCGAACAGCACGAGCATCCCGCGCGGACGCAGGGAGGCGAGCGACGCCTCGAAGGTGGACCGGCCGACGCCGTCGTACACGACGTGCACGCCCCGGCCGTCGGTGAGCTCGCGCACGAGCGCGGGCAGCTCGGCCGTGAGGTCGCCCAGCGCCGCGTAGTCGACGGTGTGCGCGGCGCCGGCCGACGCGGACAGCGCGGCCTTCTCCGCGCTCGAGACGGTGGTCAGGACCCGCCCGCCGTGCAGGACGGCGAGCTGTGTGGCCAGCAGGCCCACGCCGCCGGCACCCGCGTGCAGCAGGATGTCGTGCCCCTGCCGCACCTCGAACGTGGACCGCACGAGGTAGTGCGCGGTGATGCCCTGCAGGGGGAGCGCGGCCGCCGTGGTGAGGTCCAGCCCGTCGGGGACCGGTACGGCGCCCGCCGCGTCGACCGCCACCAGCTCCGCGTAGGAGCCGGGCGCGTCGTGCCAGGCCACGCGGTCGCCGATCGCGAAACCCTGGACGTCGTCGCCGAGTGCCTCCACGGTCCCGGCACCCTCCACGCCGACCACGTGCGGGTACTGCATGGGATAGACGCCGGAGCGGCGATAGGTGTCGATGAAGTTCACGCCGGCTGCGGCGACACGGACCAGGAGCTGACCCGGACCGGGCGTCGGGTCGGGGAGCTCGGTGTACTGCAGGACCTCGGGACCGCCCGCTTCACGGGCTACGACTGCGTGCATGCGGCGAGCCTATGTCGCAGGGTGGTCAGGGGCCGCCTCCCCGGTTTCGCCGCTCTGCATAATTATGTATAGTACCGAATATGTCCAGCAGTCAGCCCATCCGAGTCGCCGTCGCCGGCGCGTCCGGCTATGCGGGAGGAGAGGCTCTGCGTCTCCTCGCGGCCCACCCGTTCGTCGAGATCGGTGCGCTCACCGCGCACTCGAGCGCCGGGTCGAGCCTCGGCGAGGTCCAGCCGCACCTGCGGGGCCTCGCGCACCGCATCCTCGAACCGACAACGCCGGACACGCTGGGCGGGCACGACGTCGTGCTGCTCGCCCTGCCGCACGGCGCGTCGGGGAAGGTCGCGGCAGAGCTCCCCGACGACGTCCTGGTCATCGACCTGGGCGCGGACCACCGGCTGGAGTCGGCGAGCGACTGGGAGCAGTTCTACGGCTCGGCGCACGCAGGCACCTGGCCGTACGGCCTGCCCGAGCTGATCCACGCAGTGGCGCCCGGTGCAGGCACGACCGATCTGGCCACCGCCGCCCGTCAGCGCGACAAGCTGGCCGGCGCGCGCCGCATCGCGGTGCCCGGCTGCAACGTCACGGCGGTCACGCTCGGCCTGCAGCCCGGTGTCGCGGCCGGCGTCGTCGAGCCGACCGACATCGTCGCCGTGCTGGCCAACGGCTACTCGGGCGCCGGCAAGGCGCTCAAGCCGCACCTCCTGGCGAGCGAGGCGCTCGGCGCCGCACTGCCGTACGCGGTGGGCGGCACGCACCGGCACATCCCGGAGATCCAGCAGAACCTGCGGGCCGCCGGCGCACCCGAGGTGACCATCAGCTTCACACCCACGCTCGTGCCGATGGCGCGGGGCATCCTCGCGACCGCGACGGCCCCGCTGGCCAAGGGCGTCGACCCGGAGCAGGTCCGCGCCGCGTGGGAGGCCGCGTACGCCGACGAGCCGTTCGTGCACCTGCTCCCGGAGGGCCAGTGGCCCAGCACCGCCATGACGCTGGGCGCCAACACGGCGTGCGTGCAGGTGGCGGTCGACGCGGCCGCCCGCAGGGTAGTGACCGTCACCGCGATCGACAACCTCGTCAAGGGGACGGCCGGTGCCGCCGTCCAGTCCATGAACCTCGCCCTCGGCCTGCGGGAGACCGCCGGCCTCATCACCGAAGGAGTCGCGCCATGACCGGCACCGCAGCGGGGGTCACCGCAGCACAGGGGTTCCGGGCGGCCGGGATCACGGCAGGCCTCAAGGCGTCCGGCACACCGGACCTGGCGCTCGTCGTCAACGACGGCCCCGAGCTCACCGCCGCCGCGGTGTTCACGAGCAACCGCGTGGTCGGCGCGCCCGTCATGTGGTCGCGCCAGGCGGTCAAGGACGGCGTGGCGCGCGCCGTGGTGCTCAACTCCGGCGGCGCCAACGTGTGCACGGGCCCTGGCGGGTTCCAGGACGCGCACGCCACAGCGGAGAAGGTCGCTGACGAGCTCGGGATCGGCGCGATCGACGTGCTCGTGGGCTCCACCGGCCTGATCGGCGTGCGGCTGGCCGCGGACAAGCTGCTGGCGGGCATCCCCGTCGCTGTGGGCGCCCTCGCCGCGGACGAGGCGGCGGGGACCGCAGCGGCCACCGCGATCATGACCACCGACACCGTGGCCAAGACGGCGGTGCGCACCGTCGAGACCCCGGCGGGCACCTTCACCGTCGGCGGCATGGCCAAGGGCGCAGGCATGCTCGCGCCCGCGCTGGCGACCATGCTGTGCGTGATCACCACCGACGCCTCTGCCCCGGCCGAGACCGCCGACGCCGCGCTGCGCGCCGCGACCCGGGTCACCTTCGACCGCGTCGACTCCGACGGCGCCATGTCCACCTCGGACACCGTGGTCCTGATGGCCTCTGGCGCCTCCGGCGTGACACCGGACCTCGACGTGCTCACCGAGGCCGTCACCGAGATCTGCGCCGACCTCGCCCGCCAGCTCGTCGCCGACGCCGAGGGCGCCACCCACGACATCGCCATCACCGTCACGAACGCCACCACGGAGGACGCCGCCCTCGCCGTCGCGCGCGCGGTGAGCCGGTCCAACCTGGTCAAGGCCGCCATCTTCGGCAACGACCCCAACTGGGGCCGCATCCTGTCGCAGGTCGGCACCGTGCCGGAGGACGTCGCCCCGTACGACCCGGCCGAGCTCGACGTGAGCGTCAACGGCGTCATGGTCTGCAAGGCAGGCGGCGCCTACGAGCCACGGGAGAAGGTGGACATGGCGGCCGCCCGGGACGTGACGATCACCGTCGACCTGCACGCCGGCGACGCCGAGATCACGCTCTGGACCAACGACCTCACGCACGACTACGTCCACGAGAACAGCGCGTACAGCTCATGAGCAGCGACATCGTCAACGGGCTGCGGCCCGACCAGAAGGCAGAGGTGCTGATCGAGGCCCTGCCCTGGCTGCGGGAGTTCTCCGGCGCGCTCGTCGTCGTCAAGTACGGCGGCAACGCGATGCTGGACGCGGAGCTCAAGGCCGCCTTCGCGCAGGACATGGTGTTCCTGCGGCAGGTGGGTCTGCGGCCCGTCGTCGTGCACGGCGGGGGACCGCAGATCAACTCCATGCTCGACCGGCTCGGCATCGCCTCGGAGTTCAAGGGCGGCCTGCGCGTCACCACGCCGGAGGCGATGGAGGTGGTGCGCATGGTGCTGACCGGCCAGGTCAGCCGCGAGCTGGTCGGCCTGATCAACGCGCACGGCCCCGTCGCCGTCGGCCTCTCGGGGGAGGACGGCGGCCTGCTCGGCGCCGAACGCCGCCACGCCGTCGTGAACGGTGAGCCCGTCGACGTCGGCCTCGTGGGCGACGTCGTCCAGGTGGACCCGCGCGCCGTCGAGGACCTGCTGGAGGCCGGCCGCATCCCCGTGGTGTCCACCATCGCGCCCGACAAGGACGACCCGACCCAGGTGCTGAACGTCAACGCGGACACCGCGGCCTCGGCGCTCGCGGTGGCGCTGGGCGCCAAGAAGCTCATCGTCCTGACGGACGTCGAGGGGCTGTACACGGACTGGCCCGACAAGGGGTCGCTCGTCGAGCGGATCACCGCGCCCGAGCTGGCCGAGCTGCTGCCCAGCCTGGAGTCCGGGATGGTGCCGAAGATGGAGGCGTGCCTGCGCGCGGTCGAGGGCGGCGTGGCCGCCGCGACGGTCATCGACGGCCGCCAGCCGCACAGCGTGCTGCTGGAGGTCTTCACCGCGCGGGGCAACGGGACGATGGTCGTCCCCGCGCCGTCCGCCCTGAAGGAAGGTGCCACGGCATGAGCACGCTGATCCCTACGGAGGACGGCTCGGTCCTGTCCGCGAACGGCTCCGTCGCGGCCTGGACCAGGCGGTACACGGGCGCCGTGATGGACACGTTCGGCCCACCGCAGCGTGTCCTGGTGCGCGGCGAGGGCGCCCACGTGTGGGACGCGGACGGCAAGCGGTACCTCGACCTGCTCGGCGGCATCGCCGTCAACACGCTCGGCCACGCGCACCCGACGCTGACCGCTGCGATCAGCGCCCAGCTCGGCACGCTCGGCCACGTCTCCAACTTCTTCGGCACGCCCGCCCAGATCGCGCTGGCCGAGACGCTGCTGCGGATCGCCGAGGCCCCCGAGGGCTCACGCGTGTTCCTGACCAACTCCGGCACCGAGGCGGTCGAGGCGGCGTTCAAGATGACGCGCCGGGTCGCGTCGTCGTCCGGTGTCGGTACCCGCACCCGGGTGCTCGCGCTGGAGGGCGGCTTCCACGGCCGGTCGATGGGCGCCCTCGCGCTCACCGCGAAGGCCGCCTACCGGGAACCGTTCGAGCCGCTCCCGGGCGGCGTCGAGCACCTGCCGTTCGGTGACCTCGCGGCGCTGGAGGCGGCGTTCTCGCCCCAGGCGATCGCCGAGCGCGGCGAGGTCGCCGCGCTCGTGGTCGAGCCCGTTCAGGGTGAGGCGGGCGTGCGCCCCCTGCCGCCGGGCTACCTCGTGGCCGCCCGTCGCCTGACCACCGCGCACGGCGCGCTGCTCGTCCTGGACGAGGTCCAGACCGGCATGGGCCGGTGCGGCTCCTGGTTCGCCTACCAGCAGCCGGAGATCGGCGGCGGCATCGTGCCCGACGTCGTCACGGTCGCCAAGGGCCTCGGCGGCGGCTTCCCCGTCGGCGCGGTGATCGCGTACGGCGCTGCCGCCCGCCTCGTGGGTCGCGGTCAGCACGGCAGCACCTTCGGCGGCAACCCCGTCGCGGCGGCCGCAGCGCTCGCGACGATCGGCGTCGTCGAGCGCGACGGCCTGCTCACCAACGTGCGGGAGGTCGGGGCGCTGCTGCGCCAGGAGATCGAGATGTGCGGCAGCCCGCTCGTCAAGGAGGTCCGCGGGCGCGGGCTGCTGCTCGCCGTAGCGCTGAACGAGCCGGTGGCGCCGCAGGTGGCCGCCGCGGCGCTGGAGGCCGGGTTCATCGTGAACGCCGTGGCACCCGACGCGATCCGGCTCGCCCCGCCCCTGATCCTGACCGAGGACCAGGCCGTCGAGGCAGCCCGCTTCTTCGCGACGCTGGCCGAGCCTGTCGAGACCGAGGAGACCCCCGCATGACCCGCCACTTCCTGCGCGACGACGACCTGACGCCCGCCGAGCAGAGGACGGTCCTGGAGCTCGGCCTCGCCCTGCGCGAGGACCGGTTCGCCCGGCGTCCCCTGGAGGGCCCGCGTGCGGTCGCGTTCATCACGGACAAGCCGACGCTGCGCACCCAGGTGTCGTTCGCGGCGGGTATCGCGGAGCTCGGCGGGTTCCCGCTCGTGGTCGACGGCAACCTGGCCAAGATCGGCGTCCGCGAGTCCATCGCGGACACCACCCGCGTGCTCGACCGGCAGGTCTCCGCGATCGCGTGGCGCACGTTCGGCCAGGACCGCATCGAGGAGATGGCCGCGGTCTCGCGCGTGCCGGTCATCAACGCGCTCACCGACGACTTCCACCCGTGCCAGATCCTCGCCGACCTGCTCACGGTGGCGCAGCACCGGGGGCTCGACACCCTGCCGGGCACGACGTTCGCCTACGTGGGTGATGCCGCGAACAACATGGGCAACTCCTACCTGCTGGGCTGCGTGACGGCGGGCATGCACGTGCGGATCGCGGGCCCGGAGGGCTATCTGCCCGACGCCGCCGTGGTCGCCCGTGCGCACGAGATCGCCGGTGGGACGGGGGGCTCGGTGACGGTGACGACGTCCGCCGAGGAGGCCGTGGCGGGGGCGGACGTCGTGGCCACCGACACCTGGGTCTCGATGGGTGACGAGGCGCAGGCCGAGGAGCGGGCCAAGCCGTTCTGGGACTACCAGCTGAACGCGAACCTGCTCGCGGGCGCCGCCGAGGGCGCGCTCGTGCTGCACTGCCTGCCCGCCTACCGCGGCAAGGAGATCACCGCCGACGTCATCGACGGCCCGCAGAGCGTTGTGTGGGACGAGGCGGAGAACCGGCTGCACGCGCAGAAGGCGCTGCTGACCTGGCTGCTGGGGCAGGGCTGATGGTCATCAAGCAGACGGCGACGACCGCGACCACCGCGACGACGAAGGCGGCCCGGCACGCCCGGATCACCGAGATCGTGACGCGCAACGCCATCCACTCCCAGGCGGAGCTGGCCGAGGCGCTGGCGGCCGACGGCGTGAGCGTCACGCAGGGCACCCTCTCGCGCGACCTGATCGAGCTGCAGGCCGAGAAGGTGCGCGGCTCGGACGGCACCCTCGTCTACGCCGTCCCGGGTGAGGGCGGGGACCGCAGCACGCAGTCGGACGCGAGCGAGGAGTACCTGTCGGCGCGGCTGACCCGGCTCGCCAAGGAGCTGCTGGTCTCCGCGGAGTCGTCCGGCAACCTCGTCGTCCTCCGAACCCCGCCGGGGGCAGCGAACCTGCTGGCCTCGGCGATCGACCACTCGGTGTTCCCGGGGATGCTCGGCACCATCGCCGGCGACGACACCATCCTCGTCATCGCGCGGGACGCCGACGGCGCCGCGCTGGCGGGCCGCTTCCTCGCGCTGAGCACCTGAAATCACTTCACAATCGCACCTGACCCACCACCACCGGAAAGAGATCGTCAATCATGACTGAACGCGTCGTGCTCGCCTACTCGGGCGGCCTGGACACCTCCGTCGCCATCGGCTGGATCGCCGAGGCCACCGGGGCCGAGGTGGTCGCCGTGGCCGTCGACGTCGGCCAGGGTGGCGAGGACATGAACGTCATCCGCAAGCGCGCGCTGGACTGCGGCGCCGTCGAGGCGTACGTCGCCGACGCGCGCGACGAGTTCGCCAACGAGTACTGCATGCCCGCGCTGCGGGCCAACGGCCTGTACCTCGACCGCTACCCGCTGGTCTCGGCCATCTCCCGGCCGGTCATCGTGAAGCACATGGTGGCAGCGGCCCGGCAGTTCGGCGCCTCGACCGTCGCGCACGGCTGCACCGGCAAGGGCAACGACCAGGTCCGCTTCGAGGTGGCCACCACCTCGCTTGCGCCCGACCTGAAGTCGATTGCTCCGGTGCGTGACCTCGCGCTGACCCGCGAGAAGGCCATCGACTACGCGGAGAAGCACGACCTGCCGATCGCGACGACGAAGAAGAACCCCTTCTCGATCGACCAGAACGTCTGGGGCCGTGCGGTGGAGACGGGCTTCCTCGAGGACATCTGGAACGAGCCCACCAAGGACGTCTACTCCTACACGGACGACCCGACGTTCCCGCCGGTGGCGGACGAGGTCATCATCACGTTCGAGCAGGGCGTGCCCGTGGCGCTCGACGGCGTCGCCGTCACCCCGCTGCAGGCCATCCAGGAGATGAACCGCCGCGCCGGTGCCCAGGGTGTCGGCCGGATCGACATCGTCGAGGACCGCCTCGTGGGCATCAAGTCCCGTGAGATCTACGAGGCGCCGGGCGCCATCGCCCTCATCGCGGCGCACCAGGAGCTGGAGAACGTCACCGTCGAGCGGGAGCAGGCCCGGTTCAAGCGCCAGGTGGAGCAGCGCTGGAGCGAGCTCGTCTACGACGGCATGTGGTTCTCGCCGCTGAAGAAGTCGCTCGACGTCTTCATCGACGACACCCAGAAGTACGTCTCCGGCGACATCCGCATGGTCATGCACGGCGGGCGCGCCACCGTCACGGGACGCCGTTCGGAGCAGTCGCTGTACGACTTCAACCTCGCCACCTACGACGAGGGCGACGCGTTCGACCAGTCGCAGGCCCGCGGGTTCATCGAGATCTACGGCCTGACGGCCAAGCTCGCCGCCGCGCGCGACGAGAAGTTCGGCAACGGCGTTGACCTCGGGGTCGGGACGCTGTGACGGAGCACGACGGCACACCTCAGGACGCGGCGGGACAGGACGCGGCGGGACAGGGCGTCGCGCGGCCGGCGTCGTCCCGGACCGTCGGTGCGCACTCCGGCGAGAAGGTCGCCCTCTGGGGCGGCCGGTTCGCCGGTGGTCCCGCCCCCGAGCTCGCGGCGCTCTCGCAGTCGACGCACTTCGACTGGCGGCTCGCGCCGTACGACATCGCCGGCTCCAAGGCGCACGCCCGGGTGCTCGCGGGCGCCGGGCTGCTCACCGAGCCGGAGCTCGCCAGGATGATCGACGCCCTGGACATGCTGGAGCAGGACGTCGCCTCCGGCGCCTTCCTCCCGGTGCTCGACGACGAGGACGTGCACACCGCCCTCGAACGCGGCCTGCTGGAGCGCGCCGGGGACGAGCTGGGCGGCAAGCTGCGGGCCGGCCGGTCCCGCAACGACCAGATCGCCACGCTCGTGCGGCTCTACCTGCGCGACCAGGCGCGCACCATCGCCGCGCAGCTCCTCGACCTGGTGGACGAGCTGATCACCCAGGCGGAGGCCGCGGGCGACGCCCCCATGCCGGGCCGCACGCACCTGCAGCACGCCCAGCCGGTCCTGCTCGCGCACCACCTCCTCGCGCACGCCTGGCCGATGCTGCGCGACGTCGACCGCTTCCTCGACTGGGACGTGCGCGCCTCGAAGTCGCCGTACGGCTCCGGTGCGCTCGCGGGCTCGTCCCTCGGGCTGGACCCGGCGGCCGTCGCCGCCGACCTCGGGCTGGAGGGCGGACCGGTCGAGAACTCGATCGACGGGACCGCCTCGCGGGACATCGCGGCGGAGTTCGCGTTCGTCGCCGCGATGATCGCCGTCGACCTCTCGCGGATCGCCGAGGAGGTCATCCTCTGGAACACCAAGGAGTTCGGGTTCGTCCGGCTGGACGACGCGTACTCGACGGGCTCGTCGATCATGCCGCAGAAGAAGAACCCGGACATCGCCGAGCTCGCCCGCGGCAAGGCAGGGCGCGTGATCGGCGACCTGACCGGTCTGCTCACCACGCTCAAGGGCCTGCCGCTCGCGTACAACCGCGACCTGCAGGAGGACAAGGAGCCGGTGTTCGACCAGGTGGCGACGCTCACCACCGTGCTGCCCGCGTTCACGGGCATGGTGCGCACCATGGTCTTCGACACCGACCGCATGGCCGAGCTCGCCCCGCAGGGCTTCTCGCTCGCGACCGACATCGCCGAGTGGCTCGTCAAGCAGGGCGTCCCGTTCCGGGTGGCGCACGAGGTGGCCGGCTCCTGCGTGCAGGAGTGCGAGGCCCGCGGCATCGAGCTGTGGGACCTGTCCGACGACGACCTGGCCAAGATCTCGGAGCACCTCACCCCCGAGGTGCGCGGCGTCCTGTCGGTGGAGGGCTCGCTCGCCTCGCGCGACGGCGTGGGCGGCACGGCCCCGGCCCGCGTGGCGGAGCAGATCGAGCTGGCCAAGGAGCGCTCGACGGAGTACCGCTTCTGGGCCCAGTCGGAGTAGTCCGCGGCGGTGAGTGATTGTGCCCAGGACTCACGGGCTTTCTGGGCGCAATCGCTCAGCCCCGCGCCCCTCGAGGAGGAGAGTGATTCCGCGTGACCGTCTCGCCTGCCGTGCTCGGAGAGCTGCTGGGCCGGATTCGTGCTGCCGACGCGCGCCTCGTCTGCGTCGACGGACCGGCCGGCTCCGGCAAGACGACGCTGGCCGCCCAGCTCGCCGACGCGTTCGAGGCCCCGGTGGTCCACATGGACGACCTCTACGAGGGCTGGGCGGGCGGCCCGGACGCGGGCGCCGCCAACCTGCGCCGGTGGGTCCTCGACCCGCTGGCGGCGGGGGAGCCCGTCCGCTACCGCCGGTACGACTGGGTGGAGGAGGACTGGGCCGAGTGGCATGACGTCCCGCCGTCCACCCATCTCGTGGTGGAAGGGTGCGGGGCGGCCGCGCGCCAGGTGGACGCGCTGGGCGCGTTCCGCATCTGGGTGGAGGCGGACGACGCCGAACGGCTGCGCCGCGGCTTGGAGCGCGACGGCGACGACGCGCGCGAGCACTGGCTGCGCTGGATGACGCAGGAGGCGGACCACTACGCGCGCGAGCGCACCCGGGAGCGCGCCGACCTGCGGCTGGACGGGTTCGGCACCCTCGTCGAGCAATCGTCCGAGGAGGCAGTCGACGAGGCGTAACACCAATACCTAGATCCGCTAGGCCTAGATCTGCTAGGGTTCCAACCCTAGAAGACCTAGGCATAGGAGTGCTATGCACATCGACAAGGATCTGGTGGCCGCCTCGGCCACACCGCTCGTCCTCGGCATCCTGGCCGAGGGCGAGTCGTACGGCTACGCGATCGTCAAGCGCGTCAACGAGCTCTCCGGCGGGCGCATGCAGTGGACCGACGGGATGCTGTACCCGTTGCTGCACCGGCTGGAGCGGCTCGGGTACGTCGAGGCGAGCTGGGGGACCTCGGAGGCAGGACGCCGCCGCAAGCACTACGCGATCACCCCGGGAGGCCGGGAGGTGCTCGCCGAACGGCAGCAGCAGTGGTCGGTCGTCGCCGACGCGCTCAAGCAGGTGTGGCAGGACGTCCAGATACCCCCAGCACGGGTAGAAGGGTGGGCCTGATGAGCGAGCACGCTGCCGGCGAGGCGCGCGGTACGGCCGAGCACGCCGTCCTGGAGGAACAGTTCGACCAGTGGCGCGGCTACGTCCAGCGGCGTCGGGCGATCTCGGCGGCCGACGTCGACGAGATGGAGGACCACCTGCGCGGCCAGGTCAACGACCTGACGGCCAGCGGTCTTGACGACGAGGAGGCGTTCCTCGTCGCGGTCAAGCGCATGGGCAACCTCGACGAGGTCTCGCGAGAGTTCGCCCGAGAGCACTCCGACCGGCTCTGGAAGCAGCTCGTGCTCGTGCCGGAGGAGCCGGGCGACGGCGGTCGGTGGCGCGAGCTGGGCGTGGTCCTTGCGCTCGCGGTCACCGCGGGTATCTGGGTCAAGATCCTGCTGGACGCGGCGGGCGACGACGAGCTGGTGCTCGTGCGCAACGCAGCCTTCGCCGTCCTGCCGTTCCTGGCCGGCTACTTCGCGTGGAAGCGCCGCGTCCCGTGGCGGGCCGGGGCGACCCTGCTCGCCGTGACGGCCGCGATCGCCCTGGTGGTGAACCTCTACCCGTTCGAGTCGGGGCCCTACGACGAACCAGGCATGACGCTGTTCCTCGCGATCACCCACACTCCCGTGCTGCTGTGGCTGCTCCTGGGCGTCGTGTACGCGGGGGGCGCGTGGCGGTCCGGCGCCCGGCGCATGGACTTCGTCCGGTTCACCGGCGAGCTGATCATCTACCTCGCGCTGATCGGGCTCGGCGGCGGCCTGCTCATCGGGCTCACGTTCGGCATGCTCGACCTGGTCGGCGTGGACTTCGAGCCGTTCCTCGGCGACTGGCTCCTGCCGTTCGCGATGCCCGGAGCGCTGCTGGTCGGCGCCTGGCTCGTGGAGGCCAAGAAGAACGTCGTCGAGAACATCGCACCGGTGCTCACCCGGGTGTTCACGCCGCTCACGATCGTGATGCTGGTCGCGATCTTCGTGGTCCTGCTCGTCAACGGGCCGCTGACCGCTGTGGATCGCGAGCTGCTCATCCTCATGGACGCCGTCCTGGTGCTCGTCCTGTTCCTGCTGCTCTACTCGATCTCGGCCCGTGACCCGCTGACCCCGCCAGGAATCTTCGACTGGATGCAGGTGGTGCTGCTCTGCGCGGCGCTCGCCGTCGACGCCGTGGCCCTGACCGCGATGCTCACCCGTATCGCCGAGTTCGGGTTCACCGCCAACAAGGTCGCCGCGCTCGGGCTCAACCTCGTGCTCCTGGTGCACCTCGGCTGGGCGGCCTGGCTCGCGGCCGGCTTCGTGCGCGGCCAGCGCACGTTCGCCGCGATCGAGCGGTGGCAGACGCAGTACCTTCCCGTCTACGCGATCTGGGCGGCGGTCGTGGTGGTGCTGTTCGGACCGGTCTTCGGCTTCGCGTAACCCGGACGTGCATGATCGGGGCATGAAGTCTCCCGACTCCGCCCTCAGCAGCGTCCCGGGCAGGGACTGGTATCTGCGACCGGTCCTCGACGTCGCCCGGGACCTGCTGGGGGCCACGCTCACGACGCGCACGCCCGACGGCGTCGTCTCCCTGCGCCTCACCGAGGTGGAGGCGTACGACGGCGCCACCGATCCCGGCTCGCACGCCTTTCGCGGCCCCAACCGGCGGAACGCGACGATGTTCGGCGAGCCCGGACGGCTGTACGTCTACCGCCACCTTGGCCTGCATCACTGCGTCAACGTGGTGTGCGGGCCGGAGGGAGAGGCGTCGGCCGTGCTGGTCCGGGCCGGCGAGGTGGTCGACGGCGCGGACCTGGCCCGGTCCCGCCGCCTCGCCTCCGGCGTGGTCCGGGCCGACCGCGACCTCGCACGCGGCCCGGCGCGCCTGGCGGTCGCCCTGGGCCTCGATCTGTCCGACGACGGCGCGGACGTCACCGACCCGGACGGCGCCGTGCTGCTGAGCCGCCCACCGGCCGTGTCGTCGCAGGCCGAGCCTGTCGAGACCTCTGACGTCGCCGTCCGCACCGGCCCGCGTGTCGGCGTGAGCGGCGACGGCGGCAGCGCCGACCTCTTTCCCTGGCGCTTCTGGCTGGACGCCGAACCGACCGTCTCGGTCTACCGCAGGGCCTGACCCGGCCCTCAGCGAGCCTCGGGGTACGTCTCCTTCAGCACCCGGGCCAGGTGCCGCACGATCTCGCGCGGCCCCGACCTCGCGGTGGTCCGCTCGACGTCGCTGTTGTAGTTCGTGTTGGTGTTCACGTCGTACGTCAGGACTCGGCCGTCCGCGGTCCGGATGTTCTCGATCCCCGCCACCTCGATCCCGTGCCGCCGCGTGAACTCCAGGTACTTGGCGACCACCGGGTCGTCGTAGCCCTCGCGCTCGGAGAACAGGCCCCAGTCCTCGTCGGGCGCCATGGAGATGGTCGCGCCGACCGGCGGGACCGGCCGGCCCGTCTCCGGGTCGATCGCGCACGCGTCGGCGGGGCAGAGCTGGAACCCGCCGCGTTCCGTGTCGCCGCGCACGGCGTAGACCATCTCACCGCCGACGATCTCCACGCGAGTGATGCCGCCGTCGGCCGCGACCACGTACTCCTGGATCAGCGTGATGCCGTCGACGGGCTCCTCGTACTCGGCGGAACCCACGTAGTCGGCGAGGTCGCCGAACGACTCGAACTTGCGCACGCCGAGGCCCTTGCCGCCCTGGTTGTGCTTGGTGACGAACGGGGTGGGGAACCCCTGCGCGGCCTTCAGCACCTGATCGCGCCCGACGGCGGCCACGGTGCGGGGCGTGTCGATCCCGGCGGCGCGCAGCGCCGTGAGCTGGTCCACCTTGCTGACCTCGAGCTCCAGCACGCGGCGGCCGTTGACCGTGCGCCGCCCGGCGGCCTCCAGCCAGGACAGCACAGCACGCGAGTAGTCCTTGGTGAGCCCGTGGTCGCGCGTGTGGCTGCTCGCAGAGATGCGGGACCAGAAGATCCCCTCCGGCGGTGCTTCGTCGAGGTCGAGCACGCCGTCCGTCAGCACCCACTCGACGTACTCGACCCCCTCGGCGGCGAAGGCCTCCGCGAACGGGGGAAACCACTCGGGGTTCTCGTGCAGGGCATAGATCTTTGGGGTGCTCACAGGAACCTTCCGAACGCGGGGCTGCCGTCAGTGGGACACGACAGTCAGTGGGACGCGTCAATCGTTGCACGCGAGCCGGGGTCGTCCTCGACGGGCTCCGGGGCCACGTCGACCTGCGCGAGGGAGCGCCGAGCGGCCGGCACGGCGAGGATCGCGCCCAGCACGGCGACCAGCAGGGCACCTGCCAGGATCAGGAGCGACTCCACGGAGTACCGGTCGGCCAGCGGGCCGAACACGACCATGGACAGCGGCATCGCGACGGTCATCACGATCCCGACGAAGCCGAACACCCGGCCCTGCATCTCGGGCTCCACCCGCTCCTGGAGGATCGTGAACGCCGGCGTGTTGAGGGTCGCGAAAGTGATGCCGATCAGCAGGCCGAGCCCGAAGAACACCCACATGTTCGTCGAGAGGCCGAGGCCCGCGACGAGCACGCCGGTGGTCACGACGGAACCCACCATGAGCCGCACCCGGCGCTTGATCCGCGGACCGACGGTGGCCATGATGATGCCGCCCAGCAGCATGCCGCCGCCCCAGAAGAGCTCGTTGGCGGTCAGCTTCCACACCTCGTCGCCGAACGTGCGGGTGACCATCAGCGGCGTGAGGTAGCTCGGTGCGCCGACCAGGAACATCACCAGGGCGAACAGCGAGACCAGCCACTTCACGGGGCCGTTCGAACCGATGTACCGCACACCCGCGACGAGATCGCCGAAGTAGCTGACCGGCCCGCTCTCGGCGTCGGCCCGTACCAGACGGGGCACGGTGACCAGGGCGAGCATCCCGACGCCGATGAGCGCGGTCGCCGCGTCGACGAAGAACACCGTGACGATGTCGTAGGACGCATAGACCACGGCCGCCAGCGCGGGGGCGAGCAGCATCATCCCCGACTGGATCGACTGGAAGATGCCGTTGACGCGCATGAGCTGGTCGGCCGGCGCTATCTGCGGGATCATCGCGCTCACCGCGGGCGTCTGGATGCCCGCGAAGGTCGATCGGACGGCCAGTGCGACGTAGATGATCCACAGGTCGTCGACACCGCTGACCATCAGCAGGGCCAGTCCGAGCGTGACGACGGCGATGGTCGTGTCGGCGCCCATGATCAGGAGCTTGCGGGAGTGCCGGTCGGCCCACACCCCGCCGAAGATCGACATGACCGCCTGCGGCAGCATGCCGAAGACGATGCTCATCATGAGCACGGCCCCGGACCGGGTCTCGATGGTCAGGTGCCACATGACGGCGAACATGACCAGCATCGACCCGAGCAGCGAGATCGTCTGTCCGGTCAGGAACAGCGCTACGTTCCGCTTCCAGCCGGGCATGTCGTTGTCGGTCACGTCGTGGTCGGTCATGGTTCCAGCCTGCCTGACGAGATGGCCGAGCGCTGAGGCTTTTTCGTTTCCATGGGACGTCCGACGACGCGGCGCGCCAGAACTCATCGGCGCCGTGCCGCTCCCGCCGTCGGGCAGACTATGACGGTGGGCCCAGGACGGGCCCCGACCCACGAAACAAGGAGCAACCACGGTGACCGACATCCTCGACGAGCTGCAATGGCGAGGCCTGGTGGCACAGTCCACCGACGAGGCCGCGCTGCGTTCTGCGCTGTCGGAGGGCACCGTCGACTATTACGTGGGCTTCGACCCCACCGCGCCGTCCCTGCACATCGGCAACCTGGTCCAGATCCTGACCGCGCGCCGGCTGCAGGACGCCGGGCACCGGCCCACCGCGCTGGTCGGCGGCGCGACCGGGCTCATCGGCGACCCCAAGATGGCGGGCGAGCGCACGCTCAACGACCCGGAGGTCGTCGCGGGCTGGGTTGAGCGCATTCGCGGCCAGATCGAGCCGCTGCTCATCTGGGACGGACCCAACGCCGCCACGATGGTGAACAACCTGGACTGGACGTCAGGGCTGTCGGCGATCGCGTTCCTGCGCGACATCGGCAAGCACTTCCGGATGAGCACCATGCTCGCCAAGGACACGGTCGCGCGGCGGCTCAGCTCGGACGAGGGCATCAGCTTCACCGAGTTCAGCTACCAGGTGCTGCAGGGGATGGACTTCCTCGAGCTGTACCGGCGACGCGGGGTGACCCTGCAGACGGGCGGCAGCGACCAGTGGGGCAACCTGCTCGCAGGCGTCGAGCTGGTCCGCAAGGCCGAGGGGGTGGGCGTCCACGCGCTCACCACGCCGCTCATCACCAAGGCCGACGGCACCAAGTTCGGCAAGACCGAGGGCGGCGCCGTCTGGCTCGACCCGGACATGACGAGCCCCTACGCCTTCTACCAGTTCTGGCTCAACCAGGCGGACGCCGACGTCGTGAACTACCTCAAGGTGTTCACCTTCCGCAGCCGGGAGGAGATCGCGGAGCTGGAGCGCGAGGTGGCCGAGCGACCCTTCGCCCGCGAGGCCCAGAAGGCGCTCGCCGGCGACGTCACCACGCTGGTGCACGGCGCGGACGCGACCGAGGCGGTCATCGCGGCGAGCCAGGCGCTGTTCGGCCGCGGTTCGCTCGACGACCTCGACGCCCGCACGCTCGCCGGAGCGGTGTCGGAGCTGCCGAGCGTTACGGCCAAGGCAGGTGACCTCGTCGTCGACCTGCTGGCGGGTTCGGGGATCGTCGCCTCCAAGGGCGAGGCCCGCCGCGCGGTCAAGGAGGGTGGCGCCTACGTGAACAACGTCAAGGTCACTGCCGAGGACCAGGCTCTGACGTCCGAGGACCTGCTGCACGGCAGGTTCGCCGTCCTGCGGCGCGGGAAGAAGACGCTGGCGGTCGCCGCGTCGGAGTGATGTCACCCGGTACGGCCGCCTGACCGGCCGGTACGTACGACGGCGGTCGCCTGCTGACGAGCGGGCGGCCGCCGTCTCGCATGCCCGCGCGCTGCTTACCGCTGACTCTTGCCCGATATCGGGCAAGAAGTTGCTGATCGGGATCGAGATGTACGAGTCTCACGGCATGAGGACGTCTTCCGACCTCGTCGCCCACGTGGCGACGTCCACAGGACTCACGCCCGCCGAGGCGGCACGGGTGATCGGCGACGTCGTGGCGTACTACGCCACCCCGGTCGAGGAGATCGTCCGGCGGCGGCACGCCGAGCTCAAGACCCATGGGGCCAAGAACCCCGAGATCTTCGCGCGCATCGCGGCCGAGCTGGAGCACCGGGTCGTCGCGGCGCCCCGGCTCAGCGAGCGGCAGCTGCGCCGGATGATCTACGGCTGAAGACCTACGGCTGAAGGAGAACAGACATGTGCGGAATCGTCGGTTACGTGGGAGGCCAGAACGCAGCCCCGCTGCTCGTGGAGGCGCTCGGCCGGCTGGAGCACCGGGGGTACGACTCGGCGGGCGTCGCCGTCGTCGGCCCCCAGCTTCGGGTGACCAAGCGCGCGGGGCGGGTGCGTGACCTCGCCGAGGTGCTGCCCAAGCGGATGCCCGGGCGCGTCGGCATCGGCCACACCCGCTGGGCCACCCACGGCCCCGCGACGGACGCCAATGCCCACCCGCACACCGACACGAGCGGCACGGTGGCGGTGGTGCACAACGGCATCGTCGACAACGCCGCGGCGCTGCGCGCACGGCTCACCGACGAGGGCGTGGCGCTCGCGAGCGACACCGACACCGAGGTGTTCGCTCACCTCGTCGCCCGGTCGGACGCCGACACCCTCGAGGGCAAGGTCGTGGACGCCCTGGACGCCGTCGAGGGCACGTACGGGCTCGCCGTCGTGCACGCCGACTTCCCGGACCGCGTGGTGGTGGCCCGCAACGGCAGCCCGCTGCTCGTCGGGGTGGGGGACAAGGAGATGTTCATCGCGTCCGACCTCGCGGCACTGGTGCGGCACACCACCACGGTGGCGCACCTGACCGACGGCGAGCTGGCGACCGTGACGGCGTCGGGCTTCACGACGTTCCGCCGCGACCTGACGCGAACGCAGACCACGGCGCGCGAGGTCGACGTCGACCCCAGTGCCTACGAGCACGGACAGATCGACGGACGCCCGCGCATGTACACGGAGATGCTCGAGCAGCCGGCCAGCGTGGAGCGGGCGCTGCGCGGGCGCCTGGACGAGCGGTTCGCGACGGCGCACCTGGGCGGGCTCGACATGGACGCCCGCGAACTGCGCGCCGTGCGGCGCGTCAAGATCCTGGGCTGCGGTTCCGCGTACTACGTGGGTCAGATGGGCGCGTCCCTCATCGAGGAGCTCGCGCGCATCCCCGCCGACGCGGAGGCAGCGAGCGAGTTCCGCTACCGCAGCCCGGTGATCGAACCGGACACGCTCTACGTGGCGGTGAGCCAGTCGGGCGAGACCATCGACACGCTGCTGGCGGTGGAGGAGATCCGCCGCAAGGGTGGCCGGGTCATCGGCCTGGTCAACGTCGTGGGCTCCGCGATCGCCCGGGCCTGCGACGGCGGGATCTACCTGCACGCCGGACCGGAGATCGCCGTCGCCTCCACCAAGGCGCTCACCACGATGTTCGTAGGGTTCGCGCTGCTGGCGCTCCAGCTCGGCCGGGTCCGTGACCTGTCCGTCGCCGACGGACGCAGGCTCGTGGCAGGGTTGCAGAACCTGCCGGCTCAGATCGAGCAGGTGCTCGACGGCGAGGCACGTATCGCTGAGGCCGCGAAGGCGCTCGCTGCCGCCGAGAGCCTGTTCTTCGTCGGCAGGGTCCGTGGATACCCGGTGGCGCGCGAGGGCGCGCAGAAGTTCAAGGAGATCAGCTACCGGCACGCAGAGGCGTACCAGATGTCGGAGCTCAAGCACGGACCGCTCGCCCTCATCTCGCCCGAGGTGCCGACCGTGGCCATCGTGCCGGACGACGAGCTGACCGACCGCAACGTCGCCGCCCTGCACGAGATCGCCGCCCGTGGGGGGACGCTCGTCGTCGTCACGCATCCGGGCGTGGACCTGGGGGAGCTGCGTGCGGAACGGATCGACGTGCCGCGCAGTGAACGAGAGCTCGACCCGGTGCTGCTGACCGTGCCGTTGCAGCTGCTGGCCTACCACGCTGCCCTGAGCCTCGGGCACGACGTCGACAAGCCGCGGAACCTGGCCAAGTCGGTGACCGTGGAGTGACGGCGACGGCGGCGGACCCCTGTCGGG
>NZ_JBHXBG010000077.1:0-26211 GCF_042726755.1 Promicromonospora sp. NPDC060271
GGTGAACGACCAGGTCGGCGGCCTTTGTCGTACCGCATCACGGGAACCGAGCACCGCGACGCGACCTCGTCGAGGGCGCCGTCAAAGTCGTCGGAACGTGGAGGTGACGCCGCCTGCACCGTGCGGCCTGCCGCGGAACGTCGTCCGGTAGGCGTGCGGGGTGACGCCGGTGGCGCGTCGGAAGAGCGTCCGGAAGTTGCTCGGGCTCGGGAACCCGACCTGGCGGGCTATGCGTTCGACGCCGTAGGTGGTGGTCTCCAGCAGCTCCTGCGCGTGCCGGATCCGGACGCCGGCGAGGTCCGCGAGCGCGAGGTCCGAGTGGGCGTTCTCCTCGATCCACATCAGCAGCGGTTCGAGCGTCGCGCTCTTGAACGTGGGTGGGTTGCGCAGGATGAACTGAGCCTGGCCGCCGTCGCGGTGCAGCGGCGCGACGGACAGCCGCGAGGCGTCGGCGGCGACGGCGACGCCGTGGTCGCGGCGGACGAGGTGCAGGCACAGGTCGAGCCCGGCCGCGGCGCCGGCCGACGTGACGATCTGCCCGTTGTCGACATAGAGGGATTCGGCATCCACGTCGACCGACGGGTACTGCTTCGCGAGGACATCGGCGGCGAGCCAGTGCGTCGTCGCGCGCAGCCCGTCGAGCAGGCCGGCCTCAGCCAGCGTGAACGCGCCGACGCAGATGGAGGCTATGCGCGTGCCGTCCTCAGCCGCCGCCCGCAGCGCGGCGAGGGCCGGTGCGGGGGTCTCCTCTTCGGGGTGGATACGGCCGGGGACCACGACGGTGTCGGCCCGGTCCAGTGCCTCCAGGCCTGCGTCGACCTCCAGCCGGAGGGGGCCTGCCTCGACGACCGGCTCGGTGCCGCAGACGATCACCCGGTAGGCCGGGCGGCCGTCGGGCAGCCGGGCGCGTCCGAAGGTCTCGATCGGAGTGGCCAGATCGAAGACGATCGTGTCGGGCAGGGCAACGACTACGACGGTGTGCACAGGCTCACGGTAGCGATCCGGACGGCGCATACGGTGGTCGCGGCGGTGGTGGCCAGATCCAGTTGGACATTGGCACGTCGGCCAGTGGTTCGATCCGGGAGCGCCGTCGAGCAGGGGCTACGGGCATCCGAGATGCCCTCGCCTGTCCACCCGCGACGTCTACCTCTGAGGAGATCTCATGACCGTGTCAGCCCAAGTCGTGCTGTTCGATGGTTTCGACCCGCTGGACGCGATCGGTGTGTTCGAGGTCCTCGCCGCGGGGAGCGCCGCGGTCGGCGGTGAGCTCGCGGTCGAGCTCGTCACCGCCGAGGGCCAGGCCGCCTGAGTCCCCGCGACGGCGACACCTCGAGCACGGAGGAACGAATGCACACCATCATCGGAACCTGGGACGTCAGCCTGAAGACGCCCGTCGGCACTCTCAAGGTCCGCTACACGTTCACGGAGGACGGCGGCAGGCTCGCCGGAACCGCGGAGGGCCAGGGCGAGACCGGCGCGTTGGAGGCGATCGCCGTCGAGCCCACCGCCGACGGCGAGCGCGTCACCTGGTCGCAGAAGGTCACCAGGCCCGTGCGCCTCAACCTCGACTTCGACGTGGTCGCGACCGGCGACGTGCTCCAGGGTCAGTCACATGCCGGAAGGCTCCCGCGAACCCAGGTCTCCGGCACGCGGCGGGCCGGCTGACAGCGGTGCGGACAGGCTGACCCGCCGCGGCGC
The DNA here is from genome assembly GCF_042726755.1 of Promicromonospora sp. NPDC060271. Taxonomy (NCBI): domain Bacteria; kingdom Bacillati; phylum Actinomycetota; class Actinomycetes; order Micrococcales; family Promicromonosporaceae; genus Promicromonospora; species Promicromonospora sp. NPDC060271. Next base: position 1,699 of record NZ_JBHXBG010000077.1, read on the forward strand.
GTCATCTGACTGGCGCCGTTCGGAGCCTATGCTCCGAACGCCGCCAGTGCTACCGGCTCCCACTCGCGCCACGTGCGCAGGCGCTCGGCGTAGATCCGCTCGACGTCGGTGAAGGGCCGGCCGAGGAAGACGTGCAGCGGGGGCTGCTCGGCGTCGGCGATCCGGAGCACCGCGGCCCTGGTCGCGTGTGGGTCGCCGACCTGGAAGTCGGGGGCGGTCGCCTCGCGGACCTCGTCATAGTCGGGTTTCGGGGCGCTGACGTGCGCCGCGGTGGCGAACCCCGTGGCGTAGGGGCCGGGCTCGACGTTGGTGATGTGGATGCCGAACGCCGCCACCTCCTGGGCGAGCGATTCGGACAGGCCCTCGACGGCCCACTTGGACGCGTGGTACGCGCCGAAGCCGGGGTAGGCGCGGACGCCGCCCTCGCTCGTGACCTGCAGGATCCTCCCGGACCGCTGCGCGCGCATGATCGGCAGGACGGCCTGGGTGACCCAGACCGTGCCGAAGAAGTTGGTCTCGAGCTGATCCCGGAGCTCGCGTTCGGTGACCTCCTCGACCAGGCCGATGTGGCCGTACCCGGCGTTGTTGACGACGACGTCGAGCCGACCGAGGTGCTCGGCGGCGCGGGTGACGGCGTCGAACACCGCTGTGCGGTCGGTGACGTCGAGAGCGATCGGCAGGACGGCGTCGCCGTACTTGCTGCTCAGCGGCTCCAGCGTGCTGGTGTCGCGGGCGGTGGCGGCGACGCGGTCGCCGCGTTCGAGTGCTGCCTCGGCCCACTCGCGGCCGAGGCCCGTGGACGTTCCGGTGATGAACCAGGTCTTCTCCATGCCTCCATCGTGCGATGCGGTCATGCCATTCCACCAGCGACTCTTTCGCACACAAGACATGCGTGCACCGCATGGCACAGGATGGCCTCATGGTTGAGCTCACCGTCACCGCCCTCCGGGTCGTGCACACCGTCGTCGGCACCGGGTCCTTCACCGCGACGGCCGACCTCTTGGGCTACACCCAGTCGGCGGTGTCCCGTCAGGTCGCGGCGGCGGAGGCCGCCACGGGCGCACCGTTGTTCGTGCGCGGGGCGCGCGGCGTCGTCCCGACATCGGCCGGGGCGATGGTCGCCCGCCGGGCCGCGACGGTGCTCGCCGAGCTGGACGCCGTCGGCAAGGACCTCGCTGGGCTCGCGGACCGGCTGGGCGGCCGGGTGGTGCTCGGTGCCTTCCCGACGGCGATGTGGGTGCTCGCGCCCCGGGCCGTTGCGGTCGTGCGGCGGCAGCATCCGGGGCTGACGGTCGACCTCCAGGAGGCGTCCACGCCGGCCCAGCTCCGCCAGCTCCGGGCGGGGCGCATCGACGTGGCGGTGATCGGCGTTGGCGCCGACCTGCCCGCGTACGACCTGGACGGGCTGCGGCGCGACCACCTCGTCGACGGACGTTCCCTCGTGGCGGTGCCGACGACGCACAGGTTCGCCGGCCGCGCCAAGGTCCCGGTGGCGGAGCTGGCCGACGAGGAGTGGATAGTCGGCAGCGGCCTGCGCGGCGAACCGCAGTTCGGGGCCTGGCCCACCCTGCTCGAACCGAAGGTGGCGCACACGGCCCGCGAGTGGCACGCGCGGCTCGGCCTGGTCGCCGCGGGACTTGGCATCACCACCCTTCCCGAGATCGCCGCCCCGGCGATCCCCGCCGACGTCGTGACGGTCCAGGTGGACGACCCGGCCTGGCTGGGGCGCGCCGCGATCGCCGTCACGCGACCGGAGCGTCCCGCGAGCGTCGAGGCTGTCGTGTCGGTGCTCCGTGAGGTGGCGCAGGGCCTGGGCTGAGCGGTCCGTCCCGCGAGTCGTGACTCACCGAGATCACAGGCGGCTGAGGAGGTCACGATCCTCGCGGTACGGCGCCGTAGAGGGCCTGGTCGACGAGACGTTCGACGATCGACTCGTCGAGGCCCACCCTGAGGACGAGCAGGCGGTGGTAGCAGGCGCCCCAGAGCTGGTCGACCATCACCTCGAGGTCGGCGTCCGGGCGGAGCTGGCCCTGCTCCTGGGCGGCACGCAGACGCGTGATGGCCAGCTCGCGGCGGGGAAGCGCGTAGCTCTGGGACCACGCCCGGGCGAGATCGGGGTCGGACTGGGCGGCGCCGATGAGCTCGGACACCGGCCTTCCGACGTCGTCGCGCAGCATCCACCTGACGAACGACCCGAGCTGGGCGATCAGGTCCGCGCGCAGGTCACCGGTGTCGGGGAACTCCAGCACCCGTCGGCTCTGGGCGAAGTACGCCTCGGCGGCGAGCGCGCCAGGTGACGGCCACCACTTGTAGAGCGTCATCTTGCTCGATCCGGCCTCGGCCGCGACGCGGTCGAAGGTGACGGCGCGGATGCCGTCCTGCAGAAGGATCCGCGCCGCCGCCACGAGCACGCCGGCCCGCACCTCTTCCGCCGGGCGGCGCCCTCGTCCCCGTCGAGTGGTGGTGCTCTCGGACATCGCCCGCTCCTTCTTATAGACAACCTGTCCATATCTTTGTACGGTCGTTCATGGACAGGTTGTCCACATTACCTGAGGAGACCAGACCAACGGGTGGCGACCACGTCAGGGCGCTCAGCGACCTGACGTGCGAGGCCGTCGTCCGGCGCCTGGACTTCACCGAGACCCTGGAGCTCGAGAGATGAAGACATCGACAGCCACGCGGCAGGCCGGGCCGCAGGCGGCCAGATCGGTGCGATCGCGCGCTGCGGTCAGCGCCGTGTCGGGCGCGCTGACACTCGCCGTCGTGCTCGGCGGATGCGGGTCAGGGCCGGCGGACCGGGTGTCGACGCCGGTCCGGTCCACCGACGCGGGTACGGAAGCCTCACCGGCCGGTCCGTCCCGCGATCCGGGCCGCGTCGCGACCCTCGGCGAACCGGTCGAGCTGACGACCGGGCTGGAGGCCCCGTGGGGGCTCACGTTCCTGCCCGACGGGTCGGCGCTCGTGTCCGAGCGGATCAGTGGAGAGATCTTGCGTGTCCCGGCTGACGGCGGCGACGCACGGCTCGTCGGGGTCGTCCCGGACGTTCAGGTGAGCTCGGAGGGCGGCCTCCTCGGCATCGTCGCGTCTCCTGAGTTCGAGTCCGACCGCACGGTCTACGCCTCCGTCTCGGGACCGGACGAGAACCGGGTCGTCGCGCTCACCATCGCCCCCGACCACGAGTCGCTGACCCTCGACAGGGTGCTGCTGGACGGCATCCAGACCGCCGATCGGCACCACGGCGGCCGCATCGCCATCGGGCCGGACGGGCACCTGTGGATCGGTACCGGTGACGCGTTCGAACCGGAGAACGCCGCCACCGACGACTCGCTCAACGGCAAGATCCTGCGCATCGCGGTAGACGGTTCGATCCCCGAGGACAACCCCGCTGACTCGCCGATCTACTCCGGCGGTCACCGCAACGTCCAAGGGATCGCGTTCGGGCCGGACGGCACGGTCTACGCGTCCGAGCTCGGGCACCGAACCTGGGACGAGGTCAACGTGCTGCGTGCGGGCGCCGACTACGGGTGGCCGGAGACCGAGGGCATCGCGGGGTCGACCGGGGAACCGCCGATCGCCACGTTCCACCCCGACGACGCGAGCCCCTCGGGGCTCGCTTACGCCGCCGGGTCCCTGTGGATCGGCGCGCTGGGCGGGCAGCGTCTCTGGCAGCTTCCGGTCGACGGCGAGGCGGCGACCGCCGATCCCGTCGAACACCTCGCCGGTGACCTCGGCCGCATCCGCACCGTCGAGGTGGCTCCCGACGGGGCACTGTGGATCGTCACGTCCAACACCGACCGCGCCACCTGGGGTGGGAGCGAACCGCGCCCCGGTGACGACCGCATCCTGCGCGTCCCGGTGAACGAGGGCTGACCGCGCTCCCGTCCCGGCGGTGGTCGAGGTCGGTCAGTAATCGAGAAGCCGCCCACCACGCGGAAACCTAGCCTGGACGGGTAGGCACTTACTCGTACCAGGAGGAAGACCGATGACCGACGCACCTGCCGCCAAGAAGGAGAGGGACGGCTTCTCGTCCGAGGAACGCGCGGCGATCAAGGCGCGCGCAGCGGAGCTGAAGGCCGAGGCGAAGCGTGCGCGCGGGGCCGAGAGGGCCGCAGCCGACGCCGCGGACGTCCTGGCGAAGATCGCCGAGATGCCCGACGGCGACCGGGAGACGGCCGAACGGGTGCACGCGATGGTGACGACGGTCGCGCCGGAGCTCGCGCCGAAGCTGTACTACGGGCAGCCCGGGTACGCCCGGGACGGCAAGGTGATCTGCTTCTTCCGCAGCGGACAGCTCGACAAGGAGCGCTACTCGACCTTCGGGTTCAGCGCCCAGGCACCGCTGGACTCGGCGGACGGTCTCTGGCCGACGGCTTATGCGCTGGCGGACCTGTCCGAGTCCGCGTGGGAGCGCCTGGGCGAGCTCGTTCGGCAGGCGGCCGGCGGATCGGGTGCCGCCTGAACCGAAACCGTGTTCCGCCACGCGCCGCCTACGCCCGGGCTCACACCTCGGCGTAGGCGTCCGCGTATTCGGCGGTGGGCGGGATCGGCTGGATGACGTCGAGCAGGACGCCGTCCGGTGCGGCCACGATGAAGTGCCGCTGCCCGAAGTCCTCGTCGCGCAGCGGCAGCAGCGGCTCCAGCCCGGCGTGGCCGGTCAGGCGCGCGTGCACCTCGTCGACGTCGTCGACCTCGAGGTTGATCAGTACCCCCTGCGGCAGGGCGCGGTGGCCGGCCGGGATCGTGGGGTGGTCGTGGGCGACCAGGGCGAGTTCGAACGCGCCGAGCCGCAGGCTGACGTACCAGTCGGAGTCGTAGGTGATCTCGAGGCCGAGCAGGTCGCGGTAGAAGGCGGCGGCGACGGCGACGTCCCGCGACATGAGGACCGGGTAGAGGCCGGTGACGTGCATGAGGGCTCCTTTTAAGTACAGTGCGTATGTAAGTGTCAGGTTACATACACCGTGTACGTAAAGGAAGTGCTCTTGCCTCGCGCCTCAGCGGCCGACGCCGCCCAGACCGCCCGGACGATCCTCGCCTCGGCCACGGACCTGCTCGCCGCCCAGGGCTTCGCAGCGGTCTCGCTCGACGACGTCGCCGGCGCGGCCGGTGTCACGCGCGGCGCGGTCTACCACCACTACCGGAGCAAGGCCGGGCTCTTCCGCGCGGTCGCGGCGCGGCTCCAGTCGGAGGTCGCGGAGGCCGTGGTGGCCTCCGCCGAGGGGGCCGGCGCCGACCCGCTGGCGCGGCTGCGCGCGGGTTGTCACGCGTTCCTGGACGCCATCACGACCGCCCCGGCGGTGCGCGTCCTGCTCATCGACGCCCCTGCCGTCTTCGGCTGGGAGCAGTGGCGCCGCCTCGACGCGGAGAACTCGGTGGTGCACCTGCGTGAGGCGCTGTCCGACGTCGGCGTCCCCGCCGGGCTGCTCGACGCGACGGCCGCCCAGCTTTCCGGCGCCATGAACGAGGCGGCGCTCTGGATCGCCCAGCAGCCGCGGGGCACGGAAGCGCGGGACGCCGCGCACCAGGTGCTCGACAGGGTGCTCGCGGCCGTCGTCGGCTGACGCGCGGAGCGCGGTGCCCGGGCCGCACGAGCTGATCACCTGGCAAAACGCTCGACGGTCCTACCGTGTGGCCGTAATTCACCCTGCTAGGGTCGGGGCGATCCGGTGAGCCAGAACGAACCGCAAGGAGGCGGTGATGACCGAGATAGAGCCGGTCTACGGGGCGGGTGTCCTGCTCCTGATCGCGGCGGCTGCGGTCGCCCTGCTCCTGTTCCTGATCATCCGGCTGAAGATGCACGCGTTCGTCGCGCTCGTGCTCGTCAGCCTGCTCACGGCGGTCGCCGCCGGGATCCCGATAGCGGACGTCCCCGACGCGCTGCTGACCGGGTTCAGCGGGACGCTGGGCTCGGTGGCCCTGCTGGTCGGCTTCGGCGTCATGGTCGGCAGGCTGCTGGAGACCACCGGCGGTGCGCAGGTCCTCGCCGACACCCTGATCGCCCGGTTCGGCGAGAAGCACGCGCCGCTCGCGCTCGGCGTCGCCGCGCTCATCTTCGGCTTCCCGATCTTCTTCGACGCCGGCCTCGTGGTGTTCCTGCCGATCATCTTCACCGTCGCACGCCGGTTCGGGGGCGGCATCCTCCGGTACGGGCTGCCCACGGCCGGGGCGTTCGCCGTCATGCACGCCGTGGTGCCGCCGCACCCGGGGCCGGTCGCCGCCGCCGCCGCGATGGACGGGAACATCGGCCTCACCCTCCTCCTCGGCGTGCCGGTGGCGGTCGCAGCCTGGTTCCTGGGCGTCCACTACGTGGCCCGCTACCTGAGCGCGCGGTACGTCATCGACATCCCGACCGCGGTGTTCGGGCAGATCAACGGCGGCCGGGACCAGGACGCCACCGACGACGGCGGCGCCGGGGACGGCGGCACCGGAGCGGGCGGAGCGCCGACGGCCACCGCAACCCAGGCCCCGCCACGGTTCGGCACCGTCCTGTTCATCCTGCTCCTGCCGCTGGTGCTGATCTCGCTCAACACCGTGGTCGACACCCTGGTCAAGGCCGGGGTCGTCGCCGAGGACGCCGACTGGGCGAACGCGTTCATGCTGGTCGGCCAGACGCCCATCGCCCTGCTCATCACCGTCCTGGTCGCGCTCGCGATGCTCTCGCGGGGCAGGTTCTCCATGGGCCAGGCCACCGGCATCCTCGACGACGCCCTCGGCCCGATCTGCTCGATCATCCTGATCACCGGCGCGGGCGGCATGTTCGGCGGCGTGCTGCGCGCCAGCGGCATCGGCTCGGCACTCACCGAGGCACTGTCCGACCTGGGCATGCCGATCCTTCTGCAGGCGTTCGTCATCGCGACCGTGCTGCGGGTCGCCCAGGGCTCCGCGACGGTCGCCCTGACGACGACGGCGGGGCTGCTCTCGGCGCAGGTGACGGCGGAGGGTCTGAGCGACGTCAAGATCACGCTCCTGGTCTTCGCCGTGGCGGCCGGTGCGACCGTCCTGTCGCACGTCAACGACTCCGGGTTCTGGCTCGTGAGCAGGTTCTTCGGCATGGACGTCCGGACGACGCTCAAGACGTGGACCGTACTGGAGACGACCCTCGGCCTCGCCGTCTTCCTGCTCGCCGCGCTGCTCTGGCTGGTGACCGGATGAGCGCGCCCCGGCACATCGTGGTCATGGGCGTCACCGCGACCGGCAAGACGACGGTCGGCCGCGCGCTCGCGAAGGCGCTGGGCGGTGTGTTCGTCGAGGGCGACGCGTTCCACCCGGCCGCCAACATCGAGAAGATGTCGGCGGGGATCCCCCTGGACGACGACGACCGGCGTCCGTGGCTGCGCTCGCTCGCCGACGAGATCTCCCGGCTCGACGCCGCGGGCGAGATCTCGGTGACCGCCTGCTCCGCGCTGCGCCGGGTCTACCGCGACTGGCTGCGTGAGGGGCATCCCGGGCTGTTCTTCGTGCACCTCGACTCGACGTTCGACGTGCTGATCGACCGGATGCGGCGTGGTACCCACTTCATGCCGCCGTCCCTGCTGCAGTCCCAGCTCGACACCCTGGAGCCGCTGGAGCCGGACGAGGCGGGCGTCGTCGTCGACGACACGCCACCGGCCGACGTCGTGATCGCGACCAGCCTCGCCGCCGTCCGGGCGGAGTGACGCTCCCGGAGACCGGAGTGGCTACAGCGCGAACTCCTCCGGGGGCCAGCCGCCTGGGACGGGCTGCTGGAGCGGCGACGGGAACGTGACGGGCAGCCGCGCGGGGAAACGCATCCACGGGCTGGTCGCCCACTCGACCTTGTCGGGGTCGCCGACGAGGGTGACCTGCAGACGCTGCAGCAGCTCGGCGACGGCTATCCGCGCGATGACCCGCCCGAGGCGGGGCGCGGGGCACCGGTGCGGACCGGCACCGAACGACAGGTAGGCCCGGTTGCCCACCGTGTCCCACGGGTCCGCGCTCTGGACCTGCGGGTCGTGGTTGGCCGCGTGCACCCCGACGATCACCGCCGCCCCGCGCTCGATCAGCTTGTCGCCGATCGTCACCTCGCGCGTGGCGAACCGCGGCATGAGGTTGGGGTTCGTCGTCGAGCGCCACAGCACCTCGTCGAGGGCGTCGTCGATGTGCAGCCGGCCCCCGGACACCCGGTGGGAGAACCGCGGGTCGCTCAGCACCAGCGCGAGCGTCTGCGCGATCCAGGCCAGCAGTGACTCGTTGGCCGCCAGCGTGATGGCGGTCAGGGTCTGTGCGCGCTCCAGGTCGCTCTCGAAGTTGTCGTGCACGGCCAGGATCCCCGCGATGTCGCGGGTGCCGAGCGCCCTGCTGTGCGCGATGTGCCCCGTGACGATCTCCAGCAGCTCGACGGTCCGCTCGCGTGCCGCCGCGCCGGACTCGAAGATCGCCCGGGTGATCTCCTGGAGGCGCTGCGCCTGCCCCGGTTCGAGCCCGTCGAGCTCGGACAGTACGAGGAACGGCACGACCGCCGCGTACTCGGCGACCAGGTCCGCGCGGCCGCGGTCCTCGAACCGGTCGATGAGCATCCCGCACAGCCGGCGCGTGATCGCGCCCGCGCGGGCCTCGTCGACGTGACCCAGCGCGTCGTCGACCGGTGGCCGCATCCGGGCGTGCTTGGGGCCGTCGGCGTCGGCGAGCGTGGGTTTCGGGGCGCGGGGGAGCACCAGATGGAGCGCCGACTGCGGGCCGAGCAGGTTCTCGGCGTGCCCGTGCCAGATCGACGGGTCCTTGACGAAGGTGCGGTCGTCGCGCAGCACGCCCACCGCCTCGTCGTGGCCGAGCACGAGCCAGGCGGGCACGCCCGGCTCCAGGTCCACCGGGGCGACCGTTCCCCACCTCAGCCGTAGCCGCTCGTACACCTCGTTGGCGTCGGCGGCCGCCGTCGTCTCGACGAGGAGCGTGCGGTCGCTGGTGTCACCCAGCCGTACCAGCGGGCCCGACGGCGGTCGTGCGGTCACGATTCCCCTCTCGACGACAGCCCGGCGCGACGGTGTGACGCCGGACACAGGCACTCGCTTGGGATGTTAGTGCAGGATGTGCGCCATGCCCCAGGCCACACCGCTGCTCCGACTCCTCAACGTGCTGCTCGCACCCGGTATGCGCACCCGCAAGGACCCCGACGCCGTCTTCGAACGGCTGCTCCAGGAGGTCCAGGACGGGCGCGTCCCGCTCGGCGCCGACGACCTCGCCGCGCTCGACGGGCTGCGGCTGCTCCTCGCCGACCACGCCGCCAACCCCGACCTGAGCGGCATGGGCTGGATGAGCACCCAGCAGCAGATCCGGGAACGGCTGGACAACCGCGTCGTCGTCCGCGACATCCAGGCGCACCACCCCGAGGTGCGCGACGAGCCGGTGACGGCGCCGGTGTTCGTCGTCGGCCTGCCGCGGACCGGGACCACGCTCACCTACAACCTGATCGCGCGCAGCCCCGGCAACCGCGGCCCCAAGCTGTGGGAGATGACCAACCTCGGCCTGCCACGCCCGGAGGCGGAGCGCGAGAAGCTGATCGCGCAGGCCCGCAAGCGGTTCGCGACGGTGGCGAAGCTCAGCCCCGCGTGGGCGCACCTGCACCCGCTGGTCGCCGACAGCGAGGAGGAGGACTTCATGCTGCGCGCCCACACGGAGATGTACGCGACGTGGGGACCCGCACCGCGCTACCTGGACTACGTGGCGGACGCCGACCTGACCGCCGACTTCCTGTTCCTGCGCGATGCCCTGCAGGTCATCGCGGCAGGCGAGGCGCCGGACCGCTGGGTCCTCAAGCACCCGATGGACCTGTGGCGGCTGCCGGAGATCCTGCGGGCCTTCCCGGACGCACGATTCGTGTGGACCCACCGCGCGCCCGGGGCCGCCGTCGCCTCGGGCTGCTCGATGGCCGAGGCGACGCACACGATGTACATCAAGCCGGGCCGGATCGACCTGGCCCGGATCGGCCAGGAGTGGCTGGGCATCTCCGCGGGCGGGGTCGAGCGCGCGATCAAGCTGCGCGAACAGCTGCCCGACTCCGCTGTGGTCGACGTCGTCTACGACGACCTCCTTGCCGAGCCCGGCACGGTGATGCGCGGGGTCTTCGACCGGCTGGACCTGACCTGGGGCGAGGCCGACGACGCCAACCTCGCCGCGGCCCTGGACCGGACCGGCCACCGTCCGCACGCGTACACGCTGGAACGCTACGGTCTGGACGAGGCCAAGGTGGCCGACGCGTTCTCCGCCTACCGGATCCCGGCGTCCGTGCTGGGCTGACCCGCCTACCGGACGGTCGACGGCGTGGCGGCGGCCATGAACGCCGCCACGCCCATGTCGGCGCTCACCACCCGCGCCGCCTCCTGCGCGGCCCGGCCGGCGGCCCGGACAGCGTCACGCTGCTCCTCGGGCGCGACGACGGTGCGCACCGGTCGGGTCCCGTCCGGCATCTCGACCAGCTCGACGAGGGCGTCGGCGACCTCCTGCGGGTCGCCGGCCGTCTCGGCGGTGCGCCGGACCAGCTCGGTGACGAACCGCGTCATGGTGTCGCCGTACACCCCCGTCCTGGCGGTGTCAGCAGGCGGCACCGCGTTCGTCCCGATGCTGGTGGGATAGGACGCCGCCTCCACGACCACGGACTCGACGCCGAACGGCGCGAGCTCGTGGTGCCACGCCTCCGTGAGGCTGCCGAGGGCCGCCTTGCTCGCCGAGTAGAGGCCGCTGAAGGGCAGCGTGACCCGGCCCGAGAGCGAACCGACCTGGACCAGGACGCCGTGGCCCTGCTCGCGCAGGTGCGGCAGCGCCGCCCGGTTGACCCGCAGCGCCCCGAGCACGTTGACGTCGAGCTGGCGCAGCGCCTCCTCCGCCGAGAACGCCTCGACGGGCCCGGGGAAGATCGAGCCCGCGTTGTTGACGACCACGTCGAGGCGGCCGGCCACCTCCAGCACCGCGCCGACGGCGCGGTCGGCCGACGCCTGGTCCGTCACGTCCAGCTCGATCACCCGCAGGTCCGCACCCTGGGCGCTCGCGAGCTCCGCCAGCTCGGCTGCGGCACCCGCGTTCCGGCCGGCCGTGTCGCGCAGGGCGGCGAACACCCCGTGGCCCCGTCGCGCCAGGGTCTCCACGGTCAGCCGGCCGAACCCGGAGCTCGCCCCGGTCACGAGCACGGTGCGGGGTCGGGTCGTTGTCGTCACGTCGCTCATCAGAGTCTCCAGCCATAAGTGGGGCGGCGCCCCGGTTACGGTCGAACATATGGAGGGGCACCCCACTTGTCAAGGTGTGGCCTGGGGACGTGCTCGGAGTGCTCGGACCGAGGGAGGGGTGGACCCAGTAGCATGTGGAGGGATACCCCGGTTGGCCAGTGGTTGGAGATCCTGTGGCGCACAGCGTGGCTGCCTCGACGGCGCGCGGACGACCGTTGCGCGCGGACGCCCGCCGCAACTACGACCGGATCCTGGCCGCGGCGGAGGAGGAGGTCGCACGCTCGGGGGCGGGTGCATCGCTCGAGGAGATCGCGCGCAAGGCAGGCGTCGGCTCGGCCACCCTGCACCGCCACTTCCCCTCGCGGCAGGCGCTGCTCGAAGAGGTGTTCCACGACCGGGTCAAGGCGCTGTCCGCCCAGGCGGAGGAGCTCGCAGCCGAGGACGACGCCGGTGCGGCGCTCGCCACGTGGCTGCGCGCGGTCGCCGTCTACGGCGCGACGACGAGAGGGCTGGCGGCGTCGCTGATCGCGGGCCCGCCGGACCCGCTGTCGAGCACGGGTTGCGGGACGATGCTCCTCGACGCGGGGGAAGGGCTGCTGCGGCGTGCGCAGGCGGCCGGGGCGGTACGGCCCGCGGCGACCATGGTCGACCTGCTCACCCTGGTCAATGCCGTCTCGCTGGTCACGGAGGGGCAGGAGGGTGCCGCCGACGAGGCGGTCAGGCTCGTCTCGCTCGCGATCGACGGGGTGTGGAACCCGGCGCCGGCCACGTGACCGGCGCCGGGAGGGCGTCTCAGCGCGCGGCGGGGCCCGGGGGGAACTCCGGGCGCTCGAAGGCGTCGCGGATGCGGAGGCGGATCGTCGCGTCCAGCGCCTGGAGCTTCTTCGAGGCGCCGCGCTCGGTCACGTCGGAGATGTCGGTGACCACGTAGCCGATGTCGCCCCGCGTCGCCAGCATCTGGCCCTCGATGTTGGCACCGTGGTCGGCGAAGATCTGGTTCACCGTGGCCAGCACGCCGGGCACGTTGCGGTGCAGCAGCTTGATCCGGCCGACGCCGGTGTGCTCGAGCTGCAGGTTCGGCAGGTTGACGCTGAGCATCGTCGAGCCGGTCGTCACGTAGTCGCTCAGCTTCTTGGCCACGAACTGGCCGATCGCCTCCTGCGCCTCCTCCGTGGAGCCGCCGACGTGCGGCGTGAGGATCACGTTCGGCAGACCACGCAGCACCGACTCGAAGGCGTCGCCCCGCTTCTTGGGCTCCTCCGGGAAGACGTCGACCGCGGCGCCCGACAGGTGCCCGGACGTGATGTGCTCGGCCAGCGAGTCGACGTCGACGACGAACCCGCGGCACAGGTTGAGGAAGATCGCGCCCTGCTTCATGCGGGCGAACTGCTTCTCGCCGAACAGCCCGGCGTTGCCCGAGCGGCCGTCGACGTGCAGCGTGACGATGTCGGCGGTCTCGAGGAGCTCGTCGAGCGTCTCGGCGCGGCGGGCGTTGCCGAGCGCGAGCTTCTCGGCGGTGTCGTAGAAGATCACCGACATGCCGAGGTTCTCGGCGAGCACGGAGAGCTGCGAGCCGATGTTGCCGTAGCCGATGATGCCGAGCGTGCGGCCGCGCACCTCGTGCGACCCCTCGGCGGACTTGTCCCAGACGCCGGCGTGCAGGGCGCGGTCACGTTCCGTCATCCGGCGGGTCAGGGAGATGATCTCGGCGATGGCGAGCTCCACCACCGACCGCGTGTTGGAGAACGGCGCGTTGAACACCGCGACGCCGCGGTTCGCGGCGGCGGTCAGGTTGATCTGGTTCGTGCCGATGCTGAAGGCACCCACGCCGACGAGGCTCGTCGCCTCGGCCAGGACGCGCGCCGTCACCTCGGTCTTGGACCGGATCCCCAGGAGGTGGACGCCGTCGAGCGCGGCGATCAGCTCGTCCTCGTCGAGGGCTCCCTTGCGGTAGTCGACCTCGTACCCGGCCGATTCCAGGATCGGGACGGAGGTGGGGTGGACGTTCTCGAGGAGGAGGGCTCGCTGCACGCACCCATGGTGCGCCAGCGGAGGCGGAAGCAACAAACGCACGGCCCCCGCATCCCGCCCACTGGGACGGCTCCGCCGAAGTAGAGCGCTTGTCCCCATCCGCGTTCGGCGAGCCGTCCGCAGTCTGGGACAAGCGCTCTACTTCGGCGAGCCGTCAGAAGCCTTCCGGGAGGTCTCGCGTGTGCACCACCACGAGGCGCTGGGTCGGGCGGGTCATCGCGACGTAGAGGTCGCTCGTCCCGCCGCCGCCCTCGGCGATGGCGGCCGGCTCCACCAGCACGACGGCGTCGAACTCCAGGCCCTTGGTCTCGCGCGGCGCGAGCACCGTGACCTGCGCGTCCTCCGGGCGCTGCGCGGCCAGTCGGGCGGCCTCGGTGGCACCGACCGCCTCGGGCAGGGCTGCCGCGACCGCCTCGGCCAGCCGCGCGACGCCGCCCGACGGCGCCACGACCGCCACCCGCCCGGCGTCCGGCCCCACGAGCTCCTTGACGAGGGCGAGCGCCTCGGCGACCACGGCGTCGGCGTCCGGCAGGCCGTCGGGGCCCGGCGCGGTACGTACGGCGGTGAGGGAGCCCTCGACGTCCCGCGCCGCGCGCAGCTCCGAGACGGGGAGCCCGGCCGCCCGCGCGACCGCCTGGGCGGTGTCGGCGACCGTCGACGGCGTGCGGTAGGAGACGGTCAGCTCGGCGAGCCGCCAGCCGTCGTGCAGCAGCGGCGTGAGCATGCGGTCCCAGCTCCGCGCACCCGCGGCCGACGACGTCTGGGCGACGTCGCCGACGATGGTCATCGAGCGGGTGGGCACGCGGCGGACGAGCGCCCGCCAGGCCATGGGTGAGAGCTCCTGCGCCTCGTCGACGACCACGTGGCCGTAGGTCCAGGCGCGGTCGCCCGCCGCGCGTTCGGCGGTGGTCAGCGACGGGCCGCTCGCGGCGAAGCGGGAGGCGAGCGTCTCGGCGTCGACCAGGCCGCCGCCCGCGCCCGTCGAGGACAGCACGCTGCGCGCGTACTCGACCTCGCGGGCCCGCTCGGCCTCGCGGTTGCGGGCCTCGGCCAGCGCGACCGAGTCGTCCTCGCCGAGCAGCTCGTACGCCTCGTCGAGGATCGGCACGTCGGACTCCGTCCAGGGCGCGCCGGCCTCCCGGAACAGCAGGCGCCGCTCGCGCGCGCTCAGCTCCGGCGCGGCCTCGGCGAGCCGGTGCGGCTTGGCGTACAGGTCCCTGACCAGCTTCTCGGGGGTGATCGGCAGCCACGCGATGTTGAGCGCCACGCGGACCGTGCGGTCCGAACGCAGGTCCTCGAACACCGAGGAGCGGTCCTCGCCCGACAGGGGCCCGCCCGTGAAGTCGCGGTACTGGTCGGTGAGGCGGTCGAGCATGTCGCGCACGAACGCGGCGCGCGCCAGGTTGTGCGGCTTGTGCGTGCGGCGGGCGCGGGCGATCGCGTCGGCGACGTCCTTGGGGCGGATCACGAAGTCGTGCCCCTCCACCCGCACCGGCGTCTCCTGCTCCGGCACACGCTCCCGCGCCCGCACGGCGCGGCGGATGATCTTGCGCCACAGGAGCAGACCCTTGAGCCGGGCCACCTGCCCCTCGTCGACGGCGGTCGCCCGGATGCCGGGGATGAGGTCGCCGACCGTCGTCGACACGACGCCGGTCTCGCCCAGCGACGGCAGCACCTGGTCGATGTAGCGCAGGAACGCGCTGGACGGGCCCACCACCAGCACGCCGGAGCGCTCCAGCAGGCGCCGGTGGGCGTACAGGAGGTAGGCGGCGCGGTGCAGCGCCACCGCCGTCTTGCCCGTGCCGGGGCCGCCCTGGACCACGAGCGCGCCCGACAGGTCCGATCGGATGATGCGGTCCTGCTCGGCCTGGATGGTCGCCACGATGTCCGACATCCGGCCCGTACGGCCCTGGGCCATCGCCGCGAGCAGCGCGCCCTCGCCGGACAGCGCGTCGGGGTCGATCTCGGCGTCGAGGTCGAGCACCTCGTCCTCCAGGCCGGTCACCGACCTGCCCTTCGTCACCAGGTGCCGACGGCGCCGCACGTCACCCGGGTGCAGCGCCGTGGCGCGGTAGAACGCCTCGGCCGCCGGGGCGCGCCAGTCGGTGAGCATCGAGCGGTGCTCGACGTCGGTCAGCCCGATCCGCCCGACGTAACGCGTTGCGCCGTCCGCCAGGTCGAGACGCCCGAAGACCAGCCGGTCCTCCACCGCGTCGAGCTGCGCGGCCCGGTCCTCGTAGAGGGTCGCGAAGGCGTCCCGCTCGCTGCGGTTCTGGTGCGTACCGCTGGCACCCGCCAGGCGGACCCCCCGCAGGCGGTCGGCCGTGGTGCCCCGAAGGGTGTCCAGACGGACGTACATCGTGTCGACGACTGCCTGCTCGTGGGCGAGCTCGCCCGCGATTCCCGTCACGCCATACCTCCGTGGTTCACCAGCGAAAAAACCTCGGCCAGAATCAACCGACCGACCATTATCGCGCACCCGTCGGCCTGTCCGCTGACACGGCGTCATCCCGCTGGATAGGATCGCCGCCATGGCACTGGGCGGGGCAGGCACTGCGGGGCCCGGGAGCGGGCGCGGGCCCGAGGTGCGCCCGGCCTGGATCGACCGCCCGATCTCGGTCCTGCTCGTCGAGGACGACGACGCGGACGCGTTCCTCGTCAGCGAGCTGCTCGCCGACGCCGACGTCGAGGCGGACCTGCGCGCCGAGCTGCACCGGGCGCGGTCCGTCGACGAGGCGCTCGGGGTCCTCTCGATGGTCGCGGTGGACTGCCTGCTCCTCGACCTGGGCCTGCCGGACGCCGAAGGGCTGGGCGCCCTGCGCCGGGTCATCGACGGCATCGACGTGCTGCCCGTGCAGCCCGCCGTCGTGGTGCTGACCGGGAACACCTCGCACGACCTCGGCGCAGCCGCCGTCGCCAACGGCGCCGACGACTACCTGGTCAAGGGCGAGGTGGACGGTGACGCGCTCGCCCGCTGCCTGCGGTACGCGACGCTACGACGCCGGTCCGCCGCCCAGCAGATCGCGCTGTACCGCAGCGAGGTGCGTGCCGCCGAGACCACCCGCCTGGAGCGCGCGCTGCTGCCCAAGGAGCTGGTCACCGACGAGAAGGTCTCGGTCATGGTCGGCTACCTGCCCGGCGGGAACGGGCTGCTCGGAGGCGACTTCTTCGACACGGTGGAGCGTCCTGACGGCACGCTCGTCACGGTCATCGGCGACGTGGCGGGGCACGGCCCGGACGAGGCGGCGCTCGGCGCCGCCATGCGCACCGCGTGGCGCACGCTGGTGCTCGCGGACACCCCCGCCGACAACGTGCTGCCGCTCCTCGAACGCGTGCTGCTGGCGGAACGAGGCCGGCCGGAGGTGTTCGTCACGATCTGCCAGGCCGTGATCTCACCGGACCGGTCACGCATGGACGTCTACCTCGCCGGGCACCTGCCTCCGCTGCTCGTGGTGCCCCGGACCTCGACCGACGCCGCCGCGCAGGTGACGCACCACTGCGAGGAGCTGCCCTCGGTGCGGCGGGGCCGCGCCCTGGGCATCCCGGTGGACGGCGGCTGGTCGGCGCACACCGTCGAGCTGCCCGAGGTGTGGACCGCCGTGCTCTACACGGACGGGCTCGTCGAGGCCGCTGTCGGGGCCGACCCGAAGGGCACGCCCGTCCTCGCGCCCAGCGCGCAGGGCCGCATGCCGCGGCTCGGGGCGCACGGGCTGCGCAGCGTCGTGGAGCGCGAGATGGACCAGGGCACCGACGAGGTGGTGACCCGCGTGCTGCGCCGCGTCCGTGAGCTGCACGGCGGTCCCCTCGTCGACGACGCCGCACTGCTCTTCGTCGGCTGGGCCGGCGCCGGGGCGACGGGACCGCCGGAGCGGACGTCGACGCTCGCCGACTCGGTGGAGTGGTCGCGCGCATGACGCTGGTGCCCGACGAGCACCGGTTCACCGGTGTGTCCATGCGTCGCCGGCTCGCCCGGCTCCTCGGTGCGGTCGCCGCCATGCTCATCATCGCGCTCGCGGTGGCGGTGCTCGCCCTGGTCCAGTCGCGCGGCCTCGACGCCCGGGCCGACGGCCCGTACACCCGCGCGCTGGTCGACGGCGAGCGCGCCTCGCTCGCGCTGGGCGACGCGGAGGCCTCGCTGCGCGCCTACCGGGCCACGTGCGATCCCGCCGCGCTCGAGCCGTGGACCCGGGCGGTCGGGTCGAGCGGACGCATCATGCTCCTCGCCGACGTCGAACGGCGGGAGCTCGCGTCCGACGCCGAGGTGGCGCTGGCCCACGAGGAGGCGGTGCGCGCCACCGACGCCTGGTTCGAGGAGTACGCCGAGCCCGTGGTGGCGGCCGTCGAGGCGGCGCCGGCCGGCCAGATGGCGTGCCGGATGGAGCTCCTCGGTACGGCGCCGGCGACCGCCGAGGGCGAGAAGCTCTACGACAGCGCCCGTACCGCCGTCGTGCAGTACCTGGCCGAGCTGGGTGCGCAGCGCGACGAGATCATGGAGACCCGGGCCGTCTGGGAACAGCTCCTGCTGGGCGCCGTGGTGGCCCTGGTGCTCGTGGTGGTGCTCATGGGCACGATGATGTGGCTGGCCCTGGAGACCTGGGTCATCCGCCCGCTCACCACGCTCACCGCCGGCGTGCGGGTGGTGAGCAGCGGCGTGCTCGGCCGCGAGATCCGCCCGGTGGGTGCAGGGGAGGTCGCCCTGCTCGCCATGCACGTCGAGACGATGCGCCGCGAGCTGGTGCACCAGGTGGAGGAGATCCGGCTGTCGCACCAGGAGGTCGAGAACGCGCACGGCCTGCTCAGCGAGCAGGCGCGCGAGCTCGAGCGGTCCAACCGCGACCTCGAGCAGTTCGCCTACGTGGCCTCGCACGACCTGCAGGAGCCCCTGCGCAAGGTCGCGAGCTTCACCCAGCTCCTGCAGAAGCGGTACGGCGGCTCGCTCGACGACCGTGCCGACCAGTACATCGAGTTCGCGGTGGACGGCGCCAAGCGCATGCAGCGCCTCATCCAGGACCTGCTGAGCTTCTCGCGGGTGGGCCGGACCGGGGTCCCGCGCGAGGACGTGGAGCTCGAGGTGGTGCTCGCCGGCGCGCTCTCCGAGCTGTCCGAGCGGGTGGCGGAGACGGAGGCGGAGATCGTCCACGACCCGATGCCCGTCGTGCACGGTGAGCGTGCGCTGCTGCAGCAGCTCTTCGTGAACCTGGTGGGCAACTCGCTGAAGTTCCGTGACCCCGAACGGGCGCCGAAGGTGCGTATCGAGGTGCGGAGCATGCGCGCGCACTGGGAGATCTCCGTGGTGGACAACGGCATCGGCATCGACGCCCAGTACGCGGAACGGGTCTTCATCATCTTCCAGCGGCTGCACCCGCGTGACGAGTACGCGGGCACCGGTATCGGCCTCTCGCTGGTGAAACGCATAGTCGAGTACCACAAGGGCCGGATCTGGATCGAGCCGGCGGCCGGCGGCGGCACCATCGTGCGGTTCACCCTCGCCAGGCGGCAGGGGCAGCCCGGCCCGGGGCGCCTTTCGACCGAACGTGCGCAGTCGACTACGCTCGGATGAGGCGGCCTGACCAGGGCCGACGGCGGGTCGCGACGACGGGTCCCGTTGTTGCCGAATCCAGGGGACAGGTACGGGCGTGAGCGGTCACAAGGTGATGGAGATCCTCCTGGTGGAGGACGACCCGGGCGACGTCCTGATGACCCGGGAGGCGTTCGAGGACCACCGCGTGCCCAACAACGTCTCGGTGGTCGGCGACGGCGTCAGCGCGCTCGAGTTCCTGCGCAAGCAGGGGCAGTACGCCAAGGCCCCGACCCCGGACCTGGTGCTGCTGGACCTCAACCTGCCGAAGATGGACGGCATGGAGGTGCTGGCGGTCGCGAAGGGTGACCCCATGCTCCGGCACATCCCGGTCGTGGTCCTGACCACGTCCGACGCGCAGGAGGACGTCGTGGGCTCGTACTCGCTGCACGCCAACGCGTACGTGACCAAGCCCGTGGACTTCGACCGCTTCATCGACGTGGTCCGCCAGATCGACGAGTTCTTCGTCTCCGTGGTGCGCCTGCCCGGTCGGTAGGGCTGGTCGGTAGGCCCGCTCGGTCGGGTACCGCGACTCGTAGGAGCTTCACGACTCGGTAGGGTTCCCGCGACGCTGAGGGCGTAACGGGAAGACACGAGGCCGTCGCGGCGTTGGACCTCAGCAGAGACCCCGGACGATATGTCCGAGGGATCGCCGAACCACTCCGACGAGCGAGGGAGCGCACGTGCTTGACCCCCAGGGCATCTACGACGTCGACGAAGCAGCGGTCGGGCGCACGCTGGGTCGCAGCGTGCCCGGAAGCGCCGACGGACCTGTTCTGCTGCACGCGGTCCGCGGGTTCGTGGACGCGGGCAGCGCTGGCGACCTCGCCGTCGAGCACCTCGTCGACGAGTTCCGCGTCGAGCGCCTGGTGACGTTCGATGTCGACCAGCTGCTCGACTACCGCTCCAAGCGGGCCACCATGACCTTCGACTCCGACCACTGGTCGGACTACCAGGCGCCCTACCTCGCGATCGACCACGTGACCGACGCGGAGGGCACCGGCTTCCTGCTGATGCACGGTGCCGAGCCGGACCTGCAGTGGGAGCGCGTGGTGGCCGGCGTGATCCAGCTCGTCGAGCGCTTCGGCGTCAGCCTGGTCGTCGGCATCCAGGGCATCCCGATGGGCCTGCCCCACACGCGCCCGCTGTCCCTGACCGCGCACGCGACCCGGCCGGCCCTCGTCGACGACTACACGTCGTGGTTCGGCAGCGTGAAGGTGCCGGGCTCGCTGTCCGCGTTGCTGGAGTACCGGCTCGGTGAGGCGGGGCACGACGCGATGGGCTTCACGGTCCACGTGCCGCACTACCTCTCCCAGTCGCAGTACCCGCCGGCGACCGTGGTGGCGCTGCACCACACGGAGCGGGCCACCGGGCTCGACCTGGCGATCCCCAAGCTGGAAGAGGCAGCCACCGACGCGAAGATCGAGGTGGAGAAGCAGGTCGCCGACTCGGCCGAGATCGCGGCGGTGGTGAAGGCGCTGGAGGAGCAGTATGACGCCTTCGCGCGTTCCGTCGGCCGCCCGAGCCTCCTCGCGGAGAGCACCCCGATCCCCAGCGCGGAGGAGCTCGGCGCGGAGTTCGAGCGGTTCCTCGCACAGCAGAACGGCGACTGACGCCGGAGTGCCGCGCGGGGTGCGCGCCGCGCGACGAGGTCGTGCACCCCGCGCGGAACCGCAGGTCTGAGCCGCACAGCGGACGCCCGAGCCGGAGGCAGAGGTGCACACCGGCTCGGTCCGACCAGGCCGCGCACGGCCCGGTGTGTCATACCTGCGGCAGAATTGTGCCTGTTCCGTGGCACATTTGAGTGGTACGTGCCACACTGGCGCACGTTGCAGTGACGTACCAACGCCACGTCCGCCGTGTCGTGAGCAAGCGGGAAAAGCATTGCGGCACGGGGGTGGGCAACGGGCCCGCCGTCGGTTCTCGGACGGAAGGTCGAAAGACAGCATGGCGCAGGGTTCTGTGAAGTGGTTCAACGCGGAGAAGGGCTTTGGGTTCATCGCCCAGGACGGCGGCGGCGCCGACGTCTTCGTCCACTACTCCGCGATCCAGACCAACGGGTACCGGTCTCTCGAGGAGGCCCAGCGGGTCGAGTTCGAGATCACCCAGGGTCCCAAGGGTCCGCAGGCGGAAGCAGTAGTCCCGCTCTGACCTCTCTGTGAAGGGCCGCCACCCCTCGGGGTGGCGGCCTTTTCGCGTCCGGGTCAGGGTGCGCCGGTCTCCAGCGGTGCCGCCGTGCCGGCGAACGCGGTGACGTCGTCGCCTACGAGCAGCGTGGCAGGCACCGCGAGGGTGCGCAGGACGCGCCCCAGACGCGCCGCGCGCAGGTCCGGCCGCACGACGCCGTCGTCGTGCCCTGAGCGGGCCTCTGCGGCGCCCTGAGGGGCTTCGCGCGGCTCGTCGTCGTGGCGGGCCGGGTCGTGGCCGGTCGGGTCCTGGCCGATCGGGTCGTTGCGGGCCGCCGGAGGGTCCTTCGGCAGCTCCCGGACGGCGGCGAGGACCAGGTTGCCGTAGCGGCGGCCCTTGAGGATCGCGGGCTCGGTGACGGCGGCGAGCCGGCCCGAGGCGGCGGCGTCCGGCCCGAAGGTCTTGGCGAGGCTGGCGACCTCGCGGCGGGCGGTGGTCAGGGGCGGCTTGTCGGCGCAGTTGACCAGCAGCACGCCGCCCGGGCGGAGCACGCGGTGCGCCTCGGCGGCGAACCCGGTGCCCACGAGGTGGGCGGGCGTGCGGTCGCCGGCGAAGACGTCGCGGACCACGACGTCGTAGGACTCGTCGCGGGCTGACGCGAGTGTCCGCCCGGCGTCGTCGGCGCGCAGCCGCAGCAGGGGTGAGCGCGGCAGGGCGAACCACTCGCGGACGAGCTCGAGGAGCCGGGCGTCGAGGTCGACCCCGAGCTGGCGGGAGCCCGGCCGCTCGTGCTCCACGTGCCTGGCGAACGCGCTGCCCGCTGCACCGAGGTGCAGCACCTTGAGCGGCCCGGGCGGCAGCAGGGCGACGAAGGCGGCCATCTGCTGCATGTACTCGAAGTCGAGGAATCCCGGGTCCGACAGGTCGAGGCTGGAGCTCGGCACGCCGTTGACGTGCAGCGTCACCCGCTGCGGGAAGTCGGGGTCGCGAACCACCTCGGCGGTGCCGGTGCTGATCGGCACGGGGCCGACGGGCAGCTCGCCGGTGAGTGTCAGTGGTGCGGAGGAGGATGGGCTGCGTCGGGCGGAGCGGCGGGCCATGGGGACAGTCTCTCCCGGCTCGGCGGCTCGCTTGACAGAATAGAACGCATGTTCGATAGTGTCGCACAAGGGGTTCGATCGGAGGTTTGAGATGGGCACCATGCACTCTCAGAGCGCGCGGGACGTCGTGTCCGCGCGAATGCTCGTGCCGGTCCCGCCGGGCGTCAGCGCTCTGCTGCGCAAGGCGGACGCGGAGCTGGCCGAGGCGGCGCGTTCGGTGGACCCGGGGGACCGGTTCGTCCACGCGCACCTCGCGGCGATCCGTTCGGCGGCCGCCGTCGTTGCGCTCCGTGGGCGACCGTCGGCGCGTTCCGGCGCGCGGACGGTGTGGGACATGCTCGCGCACGCCGAGCCGGAGCTGGCGGCCTGGTCCGGCTACTTCGCCGCGGGGGCGCCCCTGCGGGCCGCGGTCGACGCGGGCCGGCCGGAGCAGGTGGAGCCCGCCCGTGCCGACGAGCTGCTCGCGTGCGCGGAGGACTTCCGGGACGAGGTGGCGATGCTCGTCGACCCGCAGGCCGGGTTCTCCGCGCAGCGCCTGACCCTGGTGCCCGAGGCGTCGTAGCAGGCGCGTACGCGGCCGGGCGGGTGCGTCCTGCCTGGCCGATACTCGGAGCGGTTCTCCGAGCACTGAGCAACAGCAAGGACGGAGCACGTTCGTGAGCAAGGGGCCGCGGTCAGCGGCAGCGAGACGCAACTGGGGATCGGACGAGTCCGGCTGCTCGGTGCTGCACCTGGACATGGACGCGTTCTTCGCGTCCTGCGAGCTGGCTCGCCGGCCCGAGCTGCGCGGCCTGCCGGTGATCGTCGGCGGACAGGACCGCGGGGTCGTGCTGGCGGCGACGTACGAGGCCCGCGCGTACGGTGTGCGGTCAGCGATGCCGATGACACGTGCCCGCGTGCTGTGCCCCCAGGCCACCGTGATCAAGCCCGACCACACCCTGTACCACGACGTGTCCCGGTCGGTCATGGGCATGCTCAGGGAGGTCACCCCGCTCGTCGAGCAGATCAGCGTGGACGAGGCGTTCCTCGACGTGAGCGGTGCCCGGCGGCGGCTCGGCCCGCCCACGGTGATCGGCGCCGCGCTGCGCCGTCGCATCCAGGCCGAGCACGGCGTGACGGCGTCGGTGGGCATCGCGCGGAACAAGTTCGTGGCGAAGCTGGCCTCGACGCACGCCAAGCCCGACGGGCTGATGCTCGTGCCCGTCCAGGCGACGGTGGACTTCCTGCACACGCTGCCGGTCGGCGCCCTCTGGGGCGTCGGCGAGAAGACCGAGAAGGCCCTCGCCGCCTGGGGCATCACCACGGTCGAGGAGCTGGCGCACACGGACCTGGCGAGCCTGCAGACCGCCGTCGGGCGGGTCAGCGGCGCGCACCTGCACGACCTGTCGTGGGGTCGTGACCCCCGTCCCGTCGTGCCCGAGCACCGGGAGCACAGCATCGGTGCCGAGACCACCTTCGACACCGACCAGGACGACATCGTGGCGGTCGGCCGGCGGGTGCTCGAGCTGTCCGACCGGGTCGCCGCCCGGATGCGGCACCAGGGCGTCATGGCGCGCACGGTGTCCGTGAAGGTCCGGTCCAGCGACTTCGCCACGTTCACCCGGTCGCGAACGCTGGAGGGGCCCACCGACGTCGCGCGGGACATCTACCTGGTCGCTCGTGAGCTCGTCGCGGGGGTCGACCTGGGCGGGCTGCCGGTGCGGCTGGTCGGCGTACGGGGTGAAAATCTTCAGCAAAGAGACGGCTCCACGCAGCAGCCGACGCTCGAGGAGGCGGTCGATCCGCGCTCGGGAGCCCAGCGAGAGGCTGAACTTGCGCTCGACGCTGTGCGCGAAAAGTTCGGGAAAACAGCGATCGACCTGGGTGTACATCACAAGAACGGCGCGCGTCGATACTGATCTGCCCCTATAGTCGCTGTATGCCCGGGATGTCGACTACCAACGACGGCCGGGTCGTCCTATCCTGGAAGGGACACTGTTCCTTTGCGAGATCCGGGGGTCTCGATGCCTCTGTCCGAGTACGAGCAGCGGGTGCTGGAGCAGATGGAGCGTGCTCTGACCTCAGACGACCCGCGGCTTGCAAATACGCTTCAGTCCACAGGTCGGGGTAACGCTCTTCGCTATGTGCTGTCCGGGGTCGGCGTCGTCGTCGGTCTGCTTCTTCTTGTCGTGGGTGCGGCGACGTCCCAGACCTGGCTCGGCGCCATCGGCTTCGTGCTGATGTTCGCCGGCGTGGTCTTCGCGTTCCTCGGGCCGCGCAAGAAGCAGCAGGACGGTCCGGTCGGCGTCGTTGCTGACGACGGCACGGTCCAGCCGTCGCACGGGGGAGCACGCAAGCCCCGTCGACGGCCGGGTGGTGGCAGCTCAGGCGGCTTCCTGGCCCGGCTAGAAGAGCGCTGGGAGAACCGGCGTAACGAGGGTGGTCGCTAGCCGACCGACAAACGTCGGTGGTCCGTCACCGGACCACCGACCCATGTGCGTGTCAGGCACAGCGCCACGTGCCTGAC
>NZ_JBHXBG010000078.1:0-25950 GCF_042726755.1 Promicromonospora sp. NPDC060271
CCCCAGGGGTTCCGGTCGCCTGAAGCCTGCCGAACGGGGCCGGCCGCCGGGCCACCGTCAGGTCACGGGCCCGTCGTCAGGTACGTCACCTGGCGGGCGCTGTTGACCGTCTCGCCCGTGTTGTTGATGACCCGCCGGATGGTGCCGACCCCGCCGAGCGAGACCGTGACCATGTTGTGGAACCGCACGCCCGACCGGACGGGGACCTCGAAGGCCCGCGCGTTCGCCACCGACGGGTTGACGTTGAAGAACGCGTAGCTGCCCAGCCCCCAGGCCTGGTGGTCGGTCACGGCGTCGCCCACCTTGTACGCCGCCCAGCCCTCGGTGGAGCCGTTCATGTAGGCGGCCTGGTTCGGCGGGTCGTACGGCATCTCGTTCTGGTAGAAGTACGTCCGCCCGCGCTCGCCGTTCCAGATGGTCTGGTACTGCTGGTAGTGCTCGACGAACAGGCCGTACATGGTGACGTCGTCGCCGTTCACGATCAGGCCGTTGCGGCCGGTGTTCACGGTCCAGCCCACCGTGCCGTTGTTGCCGTGGTCGGCGCGCCAGATCCAGGCGTGGTCGCCGATCACGTCGTCGCTGTTGACCTCCATGCTCACCTCGGCCTTGCCGGCGATGGACCCGCCCACCCTGATGAACACGTCGGACAGCACCGTCGGGTTCGCCGCGTGGTCGGCGGACGAGCCCGTCGGACCCACCTGGAGCAGCACGCGGGAGCTCGTGGTGCCGGCGTCGAACATGATGCCGGCCAGGCGCACGCCGTCGACGTCGGCCACGTTCATGGCGTTGATCCCGCCCTGCGGCACGAACGTGGCCAGCCCCAGGCCGAGCACCACCGTGTTCGCCCGGTTGACCTGGAGCGTCTGGTTGAGCTGATAGGTGCCGGGTGTGACCAGCAGGTTCTTGCCCGCGGCGAGCGCCGTGTTCATGCTCGCGGCGGTGTCGCCGGGGCGCACCACGTGGAAGTCGCTGATCGGCAGGGACCGCCCGGCGGGGTCGCCGTTCGCCCAGGTGGTACCGGTCGACCCGGTACGGACGGCCGGGACGAAGACCCGGTAGGAGCCGTTGTCGTCGACGTAGAGGTAGGGCTTCTCGGCGACCTTCGGCGTCGCGGCGATGGTCGTGTAGGGCGGGTTCGGGAAGCTGTTGCCCGGCGCCCCCGTGCTGCCGACGAACACCTGGTTCCAGTTGGAGCCGGTCCAGCTACCCATGGCGGAGTTCCGGGTGAGGAACTGCTGCTGGGTGCCGGAGTTGATCTGCCCGTCGATCTTCGAGTCGGCGATGAGGCCGCCCGAGGACCAGCCGCCGTCGGACAGGGCGAGGTTGCCGCGCAGGTGCATGCGCCGGTAGGGCGCGGCCTGGGAGACGGACCAGCGGTCGTTGCCGTCGGCGGGCGTCACGGACAGGCCCTCGGCGGAGCGCCAGAAGTTCTGCGTGGCGTTCTGCGAGCCGTCCGGCCACCAGTCGGCCTCGACGTGGACGTGGCCGTTGATGTTCACGTCGTCCGGCACGAGGCCGAGGCCCGCCACCTGCGTGAAGAAGCCGACGTTCGCGTCGACGTCGTACGAGCCCGGGTAGAACAGCAGCGCGTGCCGCTGAGGGCCGAACTGGTTGGTCTCCTGTGCGTCGAAGACGCTGTTGAGCTTCGACTGGACCGCGGCGTCGGACATCGAGGTGTCGAAGACCGCGACGTTCGGGCCCAGGTCCGGGTTCGCCGGGTTGGGCAGCACCGGGTCCGGGTCGGGCTGGGGCACGGAACCTCCGGAGTGGGACCACTTCTGGTGGGCGGCGCCCGTGCAGGACCAGAGCTGCAGCACGGCGCCGTTGGCAAGGTTGCCGCCCGTGATGTCGAGGCACTTGTTGGCGGCACGGTTGACGAGGTCGCCCGCGGCGGACAGGGTCCACTTCTGGCTCGCCACGGAGTCGTAGCAGTCCCACAGGTGCACGACGGCGCCGTCGGCCGTCGAGCCGTTCGCGACGTCCAGGCACTTGCCGAGCGCCTGCACCGAGCCGTTGTCGGCGAGTGTCCACCGCTGGTTGGCGTTGCCGGAGGTGCAGTCCCACATCTGCGGCCGGACGCCGTTCGCCGTGGAACCGTCGGTCACGTCGAGGCAGCGGCTGTTCGCGGCGCTGACCAGCGTGCCGGTCGTCGCGGCGACCGCCCCCGGCGGGGCCACCACGCCGAGCAGGCCCGCGAGCACGACGGCGGCGAGGGCGCCCACCGCTTTCCGAACAGATGACATGACGGCCTCCGGCGAGTCTCCGCCGCCGCGTCGGTGCGGCAGCACCTCACCATAGGGAGAAACTTACTGACCTGTCAGTTGTGGAAATCCCCTATGCGCGGGCGGCCGCTCACGGCACGCTCAGCGCCGCCGAGGCAGCGGCCGCGGCTCCTCCGGGTCGCCGTCCCCGCCCGCCCCGACGCCCGCGCCGACGCCTGCTCCGACCGGGGTCCGAGCCGGGGCGAGCTCCGCCTCGTCGGCGGTCGCGCGGCAGTAGACGCGCTTGCCGCTGCCCTTGCAGAGCTCGTTCAGCCCGACGGCGAAGGCGTGCAGGTCCTCCGGGTCGGCGCGGCGGAACCGGCGGGACAGCGACCAGTGCTTCACGACGTCGTCCAGCGTCGCCGGGCGCACCATCCCGAACAGGGACACCAGGTGGTTGGACAGGCGGATCACCAGCCGGGCCCCGTCGGCGCTCTCGGCCACGAGCTGGGCGCTGCGCAGACCGTCGTCCCCGACCGGGCCGCCGAGCAGCCGCTCGAGCTGACCGAGCACCGATGCGGGGTCGACCACGTGGGATCCCACGCTGCCGTCGATCTCGCCACCGTCGATGGTCAGGGCTGCTGTCTCGTCGTCCGCGACTACGAAGTACTCGAACCTCATGCGCGCATCTTTCCGCATGTCAGGGGGTGCTCGGTGCCACTTTCCGCCTGCTGCCTTCGCATCCCGTGGAACGGGTCGCCGAGATCAGCCCTCCGCGCCGGGCACCGTGACCACGATCACACGCCCGCCCAGGCCACGTACTCCTGCCGCTGCCGCCCCAAGCCGTCGATCTCGGTCTCCACCACGTCGCCCGGCTGCAGGTACGGAAACCGGCCCGACAGCGCAACACCCTCCGGCGTACCCGTGAGCAGCACGTCGCCGGGCTCCAGCGCCAGGTACTGGCTCAGCGTGTGCACCAGCACGTCGACGCCGAAGATCAGGTCCGCCGTCGTGGAGTCCTGGCGCGGCTCGCCGTTCACCCACGACCGCAGGCGCAGGCCCGCTGGGTCGGCGCCGTCGGCCTCGTCGGGCGTGACGAGCCACGGGCCGAACGGGGTGAACCCCGGTGCGCACTTGCCCTTGGACCACTGGCCGCCCGACTCCTCGAGCTGCCACGTCCGCTCGGACAGGTCGTTGGCCACGGCGTACCCCGCGATCACGTCCCTGGCCTGCTCGGGCGAGTCGAGGTAGGACGCACGACGGCCGATCACCACCGCGAGCTCGACCTCCCAGTCCGTCCTTGTGCTGCCCCGGGGGATCGTCACCGTGTCGTGCGGCCCGGCGATGGTGTTCGGCGTCTTGAGGAAGATGACCGGCGCCTCCGGCGGCGCGGACCCGGACTCCGCGGCGTGCGCCGCGTAGTTCATGCCGACGCACACGATCGCCGACGGCCGGGCCACCGGCGAACCGAACCGCACGCCGTCCGTCTCCACGGCGGAGAGCGTCCCCGCCGCGAGCGCCGCCCGCGTGCGCGCTACGCCGTCGGCCTCGAGGAACGCCCCGTCGATGTCCGCGGTCAGCGGGCTCAGGTCGCGCCAGCCGGTGCCGTCGTGCACCACCGGGCGTTCCTGGCCGGGGGTTCCGATCCGGGCGAGCTTCATCCTTGCTCCTCTTCGTTGGGCTTCGTCGGCAGGCCGTAGACGCGCCGGGCAGTACGGTGCCAGACAGCCGCCTGTTCGGTGGACGTCAGTCCAGCCAGCAGACCGGTCAGCGTCTCCACCCACCCGGCGTAGCGCGTGGCCAGGAGGCTGACCGGCCAGTCCGACCCGAACATGAGCCGCTCGGGTCCGAACACGTCCAGCGCGTGGTCGACGGCGGGCCGCAGGTCCTGGCTCGACCACTCGGTCCAGGACGCCTCGGTGACGAGGCCGGACAGCTTCGCGGTGACGTTCGGCTGCGTGCCGAGCTCGCGGATCGCGTCCGCCCATGCGGCGAGGGCACCGCCGTCGGCGGGTCCCGGATCCGCGAGCGGCGGCTTGCCCAGGTGGTCCAGGACGAACGAGACCTCTGGCAGCTCGCGCACGAGCCGGGCCACACCGGGTACCTGCTCGTGCCTGGTCACCAGGTCGACCGTCAGCCCCTGCTCGGCCACTGCCCGCATGCCCCGGCGCAGGTCCGGGCGGTCGAGATAGCCGGGGTCGTGCTCGGCCTGGACCATCGACCGGACGCCCACGAGGTGCCGGCCGCCGGGCCCGGACCGGAGCCCGGCCAGCGCGTCGGCGACGCCGGGGTCCGCGAGCTCCACCCAGCCCACCACGCCACGGATCACCGGGGTGGCTTCCGCGACGGCGAGCAGGTCGGCCGTCTCGGACTCGGTGGGCACCGACTGCACCACGACGGTCCCGGTCACGTGCTGCCCCGCCAGGGCGCGCGCCAGGTCGTCGGTGGTGAAGTCCGCGTCGATCGCCCGCATCGACACCGGGTCGATCCAGGGCTGTGGTGTCCGCGTGCGGACCCACAGATGGTGGTGCGCGTCTATCCGCTCCATCGAGGCGTCTCCTGTCTCCGTGCCCGGGCACAGGCTAGCGGCGGCACCGGCGAGGTGAGCCAGACCGACCAGCTCGTGGTCGCGGGCGGCTCAGCTCGTGCGGGAGGCCCGTACCAGCGCGACGCCCAGCGCCACCAGGATGGCCGCCGCCAGGCCGATGGACCCGACCGTCGCGCCGGTCGCGGCGAGGTCGCCGGAGCCCGGCCCTCCGGCGCCCGTGCCCGGGGCGGGACCGGCCGAGGGCTCCGGGGTCAGGTCCGGTGTCGGGCCGGCGCTCGGCGTCGCACTCGGGGCCGGGCGCGGCGCGGGCACGGGCAGCCGCACGACGTCGAAGTGCTCCCCGAGCCGGTTCTCCCCCGCGCCGGTCACCTCCACCGAACGTTCGGTGCCGTCGGCGGTGTACCCGTCGGGCGCCGTCAGCGTGATCACGTAGTCGCCGGGGGCCAGGTCGCCGGTGAAGTACCCGCCGGCGGCGTCGGTGGCCAGGGTGATCGAACCGCCGGGACCGGCCACCGTCAGCGTGGCGTCGGCCACGGGGGCGCCGGCGTCGTCGGTCACCGTGCCGCCGATGGAGCCGGGGCGGGACAGTCCGAGGTCCAGGTCGGTCAGGTCCTCGGCCGCGACGGTGACGTCATGGGCTTCCCGCCCGTCGGGGCGGTATCCGTCGGGCGGCGTCACGCGCACCGTGCGGTCGCCGGGGAGCACACGGGCGAAGAGGTAGGTGCCGTCGGCCGCCGTCGTCGTGCCGACCGTCCCGTCCGGGCCGGTCAGCGTCACGACGACCCCCGCGAGCGGTTCCTCGCCCACGGTCACCGTGCCCGAGAGCGACGCGGGCGCCCGGACGGTGAAGTCGTTGCCGGTGCTCGGCCCCTCCTGGCCGACCGCGACGGTGACGCCGTCCGGCGAGGTGGCCGTCACGTGCCCCTCGGGCAGGTCGCCCAGCGTGAGCGTGTAGTCCTGCGGCCGGTCGTCGCCCGTGTCCCACCCGACGTCGTCGATCAGGTACTCGCCGGCCGAGCTCGTCACCGCGGTGCGCGGGGTACCGCCGCCGACCGGTGTGAGGGTGACGGTCGCGCCGGGGACGGGGGCGTCGTCGTCGGTGCGCACCGTGCCGCTCACGGCGACCGGCCGGACCTCGCGTGCCGCGAGGTCGGCACCCATGGCGTCGGCGGAGCTGAGGTCGATCTCGTCGACCGCCCGTTCGCCGGAGGGGACCAGCCCGTGCGGGTAGGTGTCGTCCGCCTCCGGGAGCGTGGTGAGCTCCACCCGGTAGCCGGGCGCCGCGACGTAGCCGGGGAAGATGTACTGACCGCTCGCGTCCGACGTCGCGGTGTCGAGCGCGGCGCCGTCCGGGCCGAAGAGCGTCAGGGTCGCGCCGGGCACGACGCCCTGGGGCGCACCGCCCGCGTCGACCAGGTCGACGGTCCCCGCGATGTCGCGGGTCAGGGACGCGAACCACGTCTGGTACGCCGGGAAGCCGCTGCGCTGGTAGAACTCGACGGTCAGGCTCTTGATCGGCGCGGTGGGGCGGAACCAGCCGGCGGCTCCGGACGTGTCGGCGGCGGCGGCGTTGCCCAGAAGCTCACCGGTCGCCGGGTCCCAGGTCGGCACGTCCTCCGGCGCCCCGGCACAGGACGGCGACCCGGCCCCCTGGCAGTAGTTGAGACCGCCCTGCCAGCCCAGCTCCGTGCCGGCGAGCAGCCGGCCGTCCGCGCCGCGCGCCGTCACCACCGCACGGTCGGCGTCGATGTCGCCCAGCACCAGCGCCCAGCCGCCCGGCGGCGTCGGGTGCTCGAAGGTGTAGGTGGTGGTCGACGGCGTCGTCGGCCGGTCGGCCTGCGGACGGAGGTTGAGGTACTGCCGGCCGCGGCTCGACCCGAGGACCTCGCCCGGCGGCGTCGCCGGGCCGAGCCACGAGGACTCGCCGGAGACGACGCCGACGCCGCCCCGCGAGTCGGAGGTCACCGTCGCGGCGGGGAAACCGCCGGCCGGCAGCCGCACCGTCGTGGACCAGTCGCCCGCCGATCCGGTCAGCGGCTCCCAGTCGGCCCACCCGGCGGATGCCCCAGCGGTCGCGGGCATCGCCGGCACGACGGCGCCCAGCGCGGCAAGCACTACCGCCGCGAGTACGCCCAGGCCCGCCGGGGTGCGCTTCACAGTCGAAACGGTAAGCAAGAACCTGCGTAACCGCGCGAGGACGCCGCCCCCCGCCCCGACCGTTGAGTGCTGGATATTTGCCCCTCCAGCACGTCCAGAAGGGCAAATATCCAGCACTCAACGAGGCTGGACGGTTACTGCGCGAACTCTCGGGCCCGGATCTGGGCCAGGTGGGCGTGGACGAGGGGGAGAACACTCGCGCCCTCGCCGCTCGCCGAGGCGACCCGCTTCATCGAGCCGGCCCGTACGTCGCCGACCGCGAAGATGCCGGGCACCGTCGTCTCGAGGCTGGCCGGCGGGTGTCCGTCGACCCACAACTCCCGCGGCACGTCCCTGCCGGTGAGCACGAACCCGCGCTCGTCGAGTGCCACGCCCTCGGGCAGCCACGAGCAGTCGGGCTCGGCGCCGAGCAGGCAGAACAGGCCGTCGGCCAGCGTCTTGAACGGCTCGCCGGTGTCCAGGTTCTCGAGCCGGAGCCACTGGAGCCGGCCCTCCCCGCCGCCGTCGGCGACCACGGTCCGGGTCCAAACCTGGATGTTCGGTGTCGCCTCGATCTCGCGGATCAGGTAGGCCGACATGGTCTCGGCCAGGCTCTCGCGCCGGACCACTATCGTCACCGCGCCCGCGAACTTGGCGAGATGGATCGCGGCCTGCCCCGCCGAGTTGCCGCCACCGACCACGTAGACGTCGCGGTCCTGCATCTCGCGCGCCATCGACGTCGCAGCGCCGTAGTAGACGCCAGCGCCCACGAGGTCGTCGACGGCGGGCACGCCGAGGCGGCGGTACTTCACCCCGGTCGCGATGACGACGGTCCGTGCGCACATCTGGGCGCCGGCGACGTGCACGTGCTGGTGCTCGGGCTCGTTCGCCGGTCCCGGCTCGATCCGGACCGCCGGGCGGCCGGTGAAGAACCGCGCGCCGAACCGGCCCGCCTGGATGCGGGACCGCTGGGCGAGCCGCATGCCCGAGATCCCGCGCGGGAAGCCGAGGTAGTTGCGGATCATCGAGCTCGACCCGGCCTGGCCGCCGATCGCGTCCCGCTCGAGCATCACCGTGGCCAGCCCCTCGGACGCCGCGTAGACGGCCGCGGCGAGACCGGCCGGGCCGCCGCCGACGATGGCGACGTCCGCGATCACGCCGTCGGGGATCGAGTCGAACCCGCCGTAGATGGCCTCGGTGACCGCGGCGGGTGTCGCCGCCGAGAGCACCCGGCCGGTATGGGTGCGCACCAGCGGGAGCTCCGCGCCGGCCCCGGCGGCCTCGACGATCTCCTGCGCCGCGTCGTCACCCGGCGCGAGCGAACGGTAGGGGAAGCCCAGACGCTCCAGGAGGTCCCGGACCGCCGCCGCGTCACGGTCACCGGGCTCCGCGACCAGGTCGTTGATGGTCACCAGCGGCCG
Source organism: Promicromonospora sp. NPDC060271 (assembly GCF_042726755.1). NCBI lineage: Bacteria > Bacillati > Actinomycetota > Actinomycetes > Micrococcales > Promicromonosporaceae > Promicromonospora > Promicromonospora sp. NPDC060271. The sequence continues at coordinate 8,307 of NZ_JBHXBG010000078.1, forward strand.
CCCGACCGACCATCCCCACTCGGAGAGCAGTTCGATCAGCGCGGTGTGGAACTCCTCGTCGCGCGGCCCGCGCGGGATGACGGCGAACGTGTCCATGTCGCGCCGCAGCGCCGCAGCGCGCAGGTCGTCGATCGCGCCGGCGAAGTCGTCGAACCACACGAGCGCCACCCGCCGCGCCGTCGCGACGATGGCGGGCACGTGGTGCAGGAACTCGATCGACGTGCCCTCGTCCAGGACGTGCTCCGCCGCGACCATCGCGATCTGCGCACCGTCGCGCACCAGGTCCCGCGCACGGTCGAGGCCCGCGTCGAAGCCCACGGCGACCGCTATCCGGTAGTCGCGGTCGTACCGGGCGCGGAACTCCTGCTCGACGACGTCGGCGTGCTCGCCGACGACCAGGAGGATGACTGGCCTGTCGCTCATGGCGCAAGCCTAGACGGGGCCGGCCCGCCGCTCACCAGCCCCTGATGATCGGCTCGCCGTGGTCGGACGCCGCCCACTGCCGTGCGGCTCGACCGAGCTTGTCCGGGTTGACCTGGCTGAGCACCGCGGTGATGCCGTCGTCGGTCGCCTCGAGGGTCATGACGCCGACCAGCGTGTCCTCGACCACGGCGACGAGCGCGGGCCGGCCGTTCGCCGTCCACGCGTAGAGGTCGGGGCTCCCGCCGAGCGCGGCCCGCTTGGCCTCGGAAGGCTTGAAGAGCCCGCGCAGGAACTTCGCGACGGCCTCGGCGCCGACGAACGGCTTGGCACGCGCCGGGACCTTGCCGCCGCCGTCGCCCACGCCCGTCGCGTCCGACGTCAGCAGCCGGATCAGCGGCTCCGTCCGGCCGCTCGTGGCGGCGGCGAGGAACTCCTCCACCACCTGCCGGGCGGCGGCCTGGTCGACGGCGGCGCGGGACCGCTCGGCGGCCAGGTGCTGCTTGGCGCGGTGGAGGATCTGCTGGCTGCCGACCTCGGTGATGTCGAGCATCTCGGCGATCTCGGCATGCGAGTAGGCGAACGCCTCCCGCAGCACGTAGACGGCACGCTCGTTCGGGGTGAGGCGCTCCATCAGCACCAGCACCGCCGTCGACACGGAGTCGCGCTGCTCCGCGGTGTCCGCCGGACCCAGCATCGGGTCGCCGCCGAGCACCGGCTCCGGCAGCCACTGGCCGACGTAGACCTCCCGCCGGGCGCGCGCCGAACCCAGCTGCGTGAGGCAGAGGTTCGTCAGCACCCGGGTCAGCCAGGCCTCCGGCACCCTGATCTCCGCGCGGTCGGCGGCCTCCCAGCGCAGGAAGGCCTCCTGGACGGCGTCCTCGGCCTCCGCGGCGGAACCCAGCAGGCGGTAGGCGATGGCCTCGAGACGCGGCCGGAAGCCTTCGAAGAGGTCCAGCTCGTTTCGCCGGACCGAGTCCATGGTCATGGAGCCGACCCTACGGTGTCGGCGGACCGGGCCGCCGCGGTCCCGGGCGACCCGGAAAGTTCGCCCGCGGGTGGTGGCCGGTTCCACGCGCCATGGGGCGGCCTGCGGCTCTACGCTGATCCCACCATCGAGCCGGGCTCGCCGGCCCGGTGCCAGGTCGCCCGGACGGGAGTCAGCATGTCCTTCACCACTCGTGGTTTCTCCGGCCGCAGACGTGAACCGGACACACGCCTCCCACCCGGCCAGACGCTGGTCCAGGACTGGCCGGTGCTCAGCGCAGGACCCACCCCGCACGTCGACACCGCGGACTGGGAGCTCACGATCCGCGACGAGACCGGCACCGACCACCGCTGGAGCTGGGACCAGTTCCTCGCGCTCGGCGTCGAGGACGTCACCGTCGACATCCACTGCGTCACCCACTGGTCGAGACTCGACATGGCCTGGCGCGGCGTGAGCCTCGACAAGGTCTTCGAGAATGTCGAGTCCGAGCACGAGTTCGTCATGGCGCACTCCTACGGCGGCTACACGACGAACATCCCGCTGGAGGACCTGCTGGACGGCAAGGCCTGGATCGCCACCGAGGCGGACGGCGGGCCGCTGGACCCCGAGCACGGCGGCCCGGCCCGGCTGCTCGTGCCGCACCTGTACTTCTGGAAGAGCGCCAAGTGGCTCCGCGGGCTGACGATGATGCCCGACAACGACCCGGGCTTCTGGGAGCAGTACGGGTACCACCTCTACGGCGACCCGTGGAAGGAAGAGCGGTACTGGTGACCGCGCAGCCCGCCGCCCCCGTCCGCCGGCCGCACGCTGCGTGGCACGTCGCGACCGTCGTCGAGACCCGCCACGAGACGCCCACCGCCGCGCGGCTCGTCCTCGCCGTACCCACGTGGCCGGGCAGCGACGCGGGCACGCACGTCGACGTACGCCTCACCGCTCCGGACGGCTACCAGGCGAGCCGGTCCTACTCGATCGCCTCGTCGACCCCGGCGGGGCAGGTGGTCCTCGCGGTCGACGAGCTGCCGGACGGCGAGGTCTCGCCGTTCCTGGTCCGCGAGGTACGGCCCGGCGACCAGCTCGAGCTGCACGGCCCGCTGGGCGCGTTCTTCGTCTGGCGGCCGGGCGAGAGCACCCGTCCGGTCCAGCTCGTGGCGGGTGGCTCCGGCGTCGTCCCGCTGTATGCCATGGCCGCCGCGCACGGCGCAGCCGACGACCCCACGTCCTTCCGGCTGCTCTACTCGGTCCGCACCCCGGCGGACGTCTACTTCGCGGACGAGCTGGCCGCGCTCGCCGGGCCGGCCTTCGGACTGGACGTCGTCTACACGCGTGCGGCCCCGGACGGCTGGCCCGACGCCGTCGGGCGACTGACCCGGGAGACGCTCGCCGCCCGCACGATCCCCGCGGCGGAGCGGCCGCGCGTCTACGTCTGCGGCTCGACGGGTTTCGTCGAGGCGGTCGCGCGCTGGCTGCAGGAGCTGGGCCACGCCGCGGCGGACATCCACACCGAGCGCTTCGGAGGTCTTTAGATGACGAACCATCTCGACGGCAATGTTCTCGCGGGCGCGCTCTCCGAGGTGTTCAGGAGCGACGTGACCGCCGCGCGCGCCCGCTGCGGCGGCTGCGGCCAGATGGCCGCGATCGCGGAGGCCATGGTCTACACCGACGCGCCCGGCCTGGTGGCCCGCTGCGCGGGCTGCGACCAGGTCCTCGCGACGGTCGTGGACACCGGCGACCGCCTGATCCTCAGCCTGGCGGGCCTGAGCGCCATCGAGCTGACTCGCCCCGTCCCGGCACGTTGAGTGCTGGCTATCTGCGCCTTTCCAGCCCCGGAGAGCGCAAATAGCCAGCACTCAGCTGGCCGTCAGTGGGACGTGAGGAAGGCGTCCAGGGCCGGGAGGTCGTCGGTGTTGATGTGGTCGACGCCGGCGTCGGCGAGCTCGCTCCACACCGCCTCGCGTGCCGCGCCCGGCTGGTCGGGCGTGGCCCAGAACCGCACCCGGTAGCCGGCGGCGTGCGCCTGGTTCACGAACGCGTGCAGGAGCTCCCGCTCGGCGGCGGGCATCGGGCCGACACCCTGCCAGGTGAAGAGCTTGGTCCAGTTGTCGCTGACCAGCGGCATCAGGTTCGCCGGGAGGCCGGAGCCCAAGTCTGTTGAGCGCCCGTCGTAGAACGCGTACCGCACGGGCTGCGCACGCATGGTCTCCAGCGGCCGGTTGCCGCTGATGACGGCGGTCACCGGGCCGGTCCGCACCTTGCCGTGCACCGTGCGCGTCATGAGCCGCGCGTGCTCGGCGAGCGCCTCGTGGACGGCGGCGTACGTGGTCTCTCCGTCCGACTTGATGTCGATCAGGAGCTGGAGGCTGCCGTCCCAGCCGGGATAGACGCTCCGCCCGCGGCCGCGCGTCAGGTCCTGCAGCGGGTCGAGGTAGAGGCTCTCCAGCGTCCGGGCGGGGTCGACGTCGACGAGGTCGTGCGCGACGAGCAGTTCGCCGTCGACCAGCCAGACGTCCGCCTCGACGCTCGTGAAGCCGTGGGACAGCGCGTCGTACAGCGGGCGCTCGTGCTCGTAGTCGTTGTGGGCGTGCGCGGCGTCGTGCGGCTCGCCCAGGTCGACGCCCGGTCCGGGCGAGGTGGCCGACGCCGGCGTGGCCAGCCCCGCGAACAGGGTCGCGGCCGTGAGGGCCGCGTCGACGATGGTTCTTCCGCGCATGTCGTCTCCTTGTGCCTGCTGGATCTCGCCTGCCGAGTGCCTGCCGATCCAGCTCATGCAAGCGCCGGCCGCTGACCGGACGGTGAACTCCGGACGACGCGGGGCCGTCGGCGAGCGGAACCGCTCCGATGGGTACCTCTTCCCATTCCGAGAGGTTCGAGGGAGTGCGAGCATCTCCCCTGCCGGTGCGGAATACCCCACCGGCAGGCTGAACCACCGGGTCGCTGGGTGACCCGCCGAGGGGAGAACGTTCATGAGGAGAGCGCCTGCGCTTCTCGCGGTGATCGCTTTGCTGGCCTCGATGCTGGCTGCCGTGGTGGGTGTGGCAGCGCCCGCGTCCGCGGCGGCCCGGGACGGGAAGTGCGACAGCGGTGAGTTCTGCTACTACTACAACAGCGACAACGCGGGGTCCGTCTCGGACTTCACCGGGTCGACGAGCGACCTGGGTGCCACCCAGCCGTCGTGCTACGAGTTCAAGAGCTCCGGCGCCGGCCAGGGCCAGTGCGTGAAGAACAACGCCGCCTCGGTGTGGAACCGGACGGGCCAGACGGTCCGGGTCTACTTCAACACCGCGTTCGGCGGGATCTACCAGAACCTCGGGGCGGGGTACAAGGGACAGCTCAGCGCGGACCTGTACAACAACAACGCCTCGCACAAGCTCGTCGGGACCGCCGGGACCGACACCGGCGCGCGCAGCGGCACCTGTGAGACCGGCGAGTTCTGCTACTACCACAACAGCGGTAACACGGGGTCGATCTCCGACTTCACCGAGTCAGCGGGCAGCTACGGTGACGCGCAGCCCACCTGCTACGACTACAAGGGTGCGGGCGCCGGTCAGGGCTCGTGCATCAAGAACAACGCGGCCTCCGTCTGGAACCGGTCCAGCAAGACCGTCCGCGTCTACTTCAACAGCAACTACGCCGGCACCTACCAGGACGTCGCGGCCGGGTTCAAGGGACAGCTCAACAGCACCCTCTACAACAACAACGCCTCGCACCGGTTCGTCGGCGTCACGGCTCCGGGTGGCGGCTCGCGCAGCGGCACCTGCGAGACCGGCGAGCTCTGCTACTACCACGACAGCGGCAACACGGGGTCGATCTCGGACTTCACCGACTCGGCCGGCGACTACGGCACGACGCAGCCGTCGTGCTTCGACTACAAGGGCGCCGGCACCGGCAAGGGCGAGTGCATCAAGAACAACGCGGCCTCCGTCTGGAACCGGTCCAGCAAGACGGTCTGCATCTACTACAACAGCTACTACGGCGGTTCCTCGCAGAAGCTGGCGGCGGGCTTCAAGGGCCGGCTGAACAGCACGCTGTACAAGAACAACGCCTCCCACAAGTTCGTCACGACGGCCGACTGCCCCGCCTCCAGCGGCCCGGTCGACCCGGGCGAGCCCGGCGGGGACACGAGCGGCGACTACGCACAGAAGGTCGAACGCGTCATCCAGGCCGCGCTCGCGCAGACCGGCAAGGGCTACACCTACTCGTGGGGCGGCGGCAACAAGTACGGCCCGACCTACGGCGTCTGCTGCAGCCCCGGCGGGTACGACGACCGGAACCGGTTCGGGTTCGACTGCTCCGGCCTGACGCAGTACGCGTTCTGGCAGGGCGCGGGCGTCGACATCGGCACGTACACCGGTGCGCACCTGAACAAGGGCACGAAGGTCTCGATGAGCAACCTGCAGCGCGGGGACCTGATCATGTGGGGCGGCTGGTCGAGCACGTATCACGTCGCGATATACCTGGGCAACGGACAGATGGTCGAGGCGTCGTCGCCCCGGACCTCCACCAGCGTGCACGTGACGAACGTCTACGGGGGCGACTTCGGGATCCGCGTGAAGATGTAGTCCCTGCGCCAGAGCTGGACGACACGGTCCTGTCACCGATCTCGGTGGCAGGACCTTGCCGTGTCCGCTCACTCCTGCTCGACGTTGCGCGACGCGCACGGGGCCGCTAACCTCATGCCAAGACGATTTGCCAATACGTTTTGGCGGCGCGTTCCCGGCGATGGAGAGCCTGCGCCACAACCTCAATGACGAGTGGAGTCCGAAGTGATGAAGTTTCGAGTGCACGCAGAGGGCGGCGCCCGGCGCTTTCCCGCTGCCGCAGCAGGAGTCGCCGCAGCAGCCCTCGTGCTGAGCGGCTGCGGCGTCGGCGGCGGGAGCACGGCCGAGCAGACCACGGGCAGCAAGACGCTGACGGTCGTGGTCGAAGGAGGCGGCAAGGCCGAGCTTCAGCCGGTGGCCGACCTCTACCAGGAGGAGACGGGCACGGAGGTCACGCTCGTCGAGCTCCCGTACGCCGGCCTCTACGACCGAGTGTCGTCGGAGCTGAAGGCGGGAGAGCCCTCGTTCGACGTCGCCGCGCTCGACGCCATCTGGCTGACGGCCTTCGCGCCAGGCCTGGCACCGATCGACGACCTCGTCACCGACGACGTGCAGTCGGACCTGTTCGACGGTCTCGTGTCCGAGGCCCAGGTGGACGGCCACTTCGTCGGGATGCCGGTGTGGACCAACTCCGAGATCCTCTTCTACCGCACCGACCTCTTCGAGGACGAGAAGAACAAGGCGGACTTCGAGGCGGAGTACGGGTACCCGCTCGCTCCCCCCACCACGTGGGAGCAGTACCGGGATGCCGCCGAGTTCTTCACGCGCGACACCGACGGTGACGGCGAGACCGATCTCTACGGCACGGACGTCAAGGCCGCGGTGGAGACCGAGTGGCTGGCCACGGTGTCCCAGGCCGGCGAGGAGCACATGGTCCTCGACGCCGGGACCAACGAGGTCACCATCGACGACGAAGCGCACAAGGCCGCCCTCGACTACTACGTCAGCCTGCTTCCGTACGCCCCCTCCGGGGCCGCTCAGCTCGACTGGGCGGGAGCACAGAACCTCTTCTACCAGGGGCAGCTCGCCATGATGCGGTTCTGGGGGCACGCCTACCGGCAGACCCCGGACGACTCGCCCGTCAAGGACGACATCGGCGTGGCGCCCATGATCGGCGGACCGGGCGGCGTGGCCGGCGTCCCAGGAGCCTGGTACCTCTCGGCGCCGTCCACCGGCAAGAACCCGGAGGCGGCGAAGGACTTCATCCGGTTCGCGTACGAGCACAACGACCTCTCCGCCGACACGTCGCTCGGCCTCGTTGCGCGCAAGAGCGCCTTCGAGAGCAAGGCCGGAACAGCCGGGTACGAGAACTATCCAGCGCTGGTCGCGACGCTCGAGTCGCCCCGGTCGCTGCCTCGTCCGGCGACCGAGAACTGGCAGGAGATCGTCGACTCGGCGCTCGTGCCGATGCTGCAGAAGGCGGTCGAGCCCGGTGCGGACACGGGCAAGCTCCTCGAAGAGGCCAAGGGTCAGATCGAAGCGATCGTCGAGTAGGCGATCCAGAGCTCAGGAGACATCACCCGTGGACACCTCCTCCCGCCACGCCGGGGCCGGAACGGCACACACCGTTCTGGCCTCGGGCCGCCCGCCGACGGGCCACCCGCGAACAGGCCACCCGCGAACAGGCCGCAAGGATCGCGGCGACCGCCGGTTCGCCCTGCTGCTCATGACGCCGGCGGTGCTGTTCCTCGCGGCGTTCGTGCTGTGGCCGCTCGCGCGATTCATCTATGACAGCTTCTTCGAGATCTCTCCGTTCGCGGGCGCGCCGAGGACGTTCGTCGGGCTCGCGAACTACACGGAAGCCTTCGCCTCCGACGCGTTCCGGTCGGCGTCGGTCCGAACGGTGGCCTACACGCTCGTCGTCGTCGGTATGGAGTTCGTCCTCGGGCTCGCCGTCGCCCTGCTGTTCACGGCGCTCGGCCGGCGATCGGCGGTGTTCCGCACCATCTTCATGTACCCGCTCATGATCGCCCCCGTCGTGGCGGGCCTCCTGTGGCGGTTCCTCCTGATCGACAACTTCGGGATCGTCAACCAGCTCCTCTTCGAGGCGGGCATCCTCTCGCGGCCGGATCAGGTCCAGTGGCTGAGCGACCCCGGCATCGCCCTGTTCTCCGTCGCGATCCCGGACATCTGGCTCACGACCTCGTTCATCACCCTGGTCCTCTTCGCGGGTCTCCAGAACATCCCGGGAGACGTGATCGAGGCCGCCCGGATCGACGGCGCCAGGTACCCGCGCATCCTGTTCAGCATCATCATCCCGCTCCTGCGACCGGTCATCGCGGTCGCCCTCATCGTGCGCGGCATCGATGCGGCCCGGGCCTTCGACATCATCCTCATCCAGACCGACGGCGGACCGCAGGGAAGCACGACGACGCTGAGCCTCCTGATCTACCGGACCATGACCAGGTTCGGCGATCCGGGCCTCGCCAGCGCGATGGGCACCGTCTACCTCGTCGTGATGCTGGCAGTCGCCATCGCCGCCATCACTCTCATCTGGCGTCCAGGAAGCAGTGCACGATGAATCCACTCGAAACCCGCGGCCGCGGCCGCGTCGTCCTCTGGCTTCTTCTCGCGGCCGCGATCATCCTCTACGGATTTCCGTTCGTCTATCTTCTTCTCACGTCCTTCAAGACGCCGCTCGATGCGATCGCAGTGCCGCCGAGCGTTTTTCCGGAGGTATTGACGCTCGAGAACTACGTGTCCGCGCTCGCTCGTGAGGGCGTGCCGGCCGCGCTGATCAACAGCGTCGTGACGGCGGTCGTCTCGACCGCGCTTTCCCTCGTCCTCGCCGTACCCGCCGCCTATGCGATCACGCGGTTCCGCACCCCGAGCGGCCGGGTGTTCGTCGTCGCCGCGCTCGTCACGCGCATGGTGCCCACCATCGCGGTCGGCGCGCCGCTCGTCGAGATCATGCGCGGCCTCGGGCTGACGGACACCTCCTTCGGACTCGCGCTGGCGCACACCACCATCTCGCTCCCGCTGTCGATCTGGCTGATGGCGAGCTTCTTCGAGGCGGTACCGGACGAGCTCGGCGAAGCCGCGCAGATCGACGGCTGCAGCCGTCCGCAGGCGATGGTGCGTGTCGTCCTGCCCCTCGTGTCGGGAGGGCTCGCGGTCACCGCGATCTTCGCCTTCCTGGCCTCCTGGAACGAGTTCCTCTTCGCTCTCCTGCTGACCTCGGTGCGCGCCCAGACGACGCCTGTCGTCGTCGCGAACTTCCAGAGCCAGTTCGGACTGGACTGGGGTGGGATGACGGCTCTCGCGGCCGTCTACTCGATCCCCGTCATCCTGCTGACGCTCTTCCTCCAGCGGCACATCGTCGCCGGGCTCACTCTCGGAGCGGTCAAGGGATAATTCGCGACCTATGAGAAACACCAGAATGCCTATAAGAACGCAGTGCGAGGAGGCAGCAGAACTGTGGCCGTGAAGAACACAGGAATCCGAGATGTCGCCAAGCTGGCCGGTGTATCGGTGACGACGGTCTCGCACGTCCTCAATGACACTCCTCATACGCGGGTCGCCGAAGAGACGCGGGCACGCGTGCGCGAAGCCGCCAAGACGCTCGGATACGGACCGAACCGCGCGGCGCAGGCGCTCCGCACGAACCGCTCCGGGCTCATCGGCCTGCTCAGCGAGGAGATCGCGACCACCCCGCACGCGGGCCGGATCATTCTCGGCGCCCAGAACGCGGCACGGGAGCACGACCTGACCCTCGTCATCATCAACACGGACCGGGAGTCCGGCCCGAACTCGCACAAGGACGACGTCCAGGCACTCATCGACCGGCAGGTCGACGCCGTCCTGTACGCCACGATGTACCACCGGATGGTCTCCCTGCCGCCGAACCTGCAGGGGCTCCCCACCGTCCTCATCGACTCGACCGACAGGGCGGGGATCGTCCCGGCGGCCGTCCCGGACGAGGTGGGCGGCGCGGTCGCGGCGGTGACGCATCTCGTCGAGGCCGGGCACACCCGGATCGGCTTCCTCAACAACGATGACGACGTACCGGCCACCCATGGCCGGCTCGAGGGATATCGCAGCGTCCTGGCGAAGCACGAGATCGCCTACGACCCGTCGCTCGTCCTGTCGGCACCCTCGGAGACCCTCCCGGGCTACGAGCTGGCCCGCGAGATCCTGAGCAGGCGCGATCGCCCGACAGCCCTGTTCTGCTACAACGACCGGATGGCGATGGGCGCCTACCGGGCCGCGACGGAGCTCGGCCTGGGGATCCCGGACGATCTCTCGATCGTCGGGTTCGACAACCAGGAACTGATCGCGGCGAACCTCTTCCCCGGACTGACCACTGTCGCCCTGCCGCACTACGAGATGGGCGCCTGGGCGGTCGACACCCTGGTACGCCTCCTGGCCGGCGAGGCCGACCGCAAGCTGCTCGCCGACGAACCCACGCTTCTCGACTGCCCACTCGTCATCCGAGGTTCAGTCGCCGCGCCGCACGCCGACTGAAAGGTGCACCATGCTTCGACTTGCCTCCTCCTGGGTCTGGGACTTCTGGATCGCCGACGACGGCGACCGCTATCACCTCTTCTTTCTCAAGGCGTCACGCGCTCTCATCGATCCCGACCGGCGACACTGGCGGGCGACCATCGGGCACGCGACCTCGACCGACCTGTCGAGCTGGACCGAGCACGCGGACGCCGTCCTTCCTGACGACTCACCGAGCTTCGACGACCTCGCGACCTGGACCGGGTCCGTCGTCCGCCAGGACGACGGGACGTGGCGCATGTTCTACACGGCGGTCAGCCGGGCCGAGGGCGGCCTGAGCCAGCGCATCAGCTCCGTGGTCTCGGCCGACCTGTTCACCTGGCACCGTGAACCAGGACGGCAGGTCCTCGTACCGGACCCCCGGTGGTACGAGACCACCGAGACCCGGCAGTGGCCGGACCAGGCCTGGCGTGATCCGTGGGTCTTCCGTGACGGCGAGACCTGGCACATGCTGATCACCGCGCGCGCGAACCACGGTGCCGCCGACGACCGAGGGGTCGTCGGCCACGCCACGTCGTCCGACCTGACGACGTGGACGGTTCAGCCGCCGCTCTCGCGACCCGGCGCGGGCTTCGGCCACATCGAGGTCGTGCAGACGGTGACCGTCGACGGCCGTCCGGTCGGCCTCTTCTCCTGCCTCGGACCGGAGCTCTCGCGCGCACGGCGCGAGGACGACCCGACCGGCGGTATATGGGCGTTCCCGACGGACTCGCTCGCCGGGCCGTTCAGTACCGAGGAGTCGTACCGGGTCACCGACGAGCGCCTGTACGTCGGGCGGCTGGTGGAGGACCGGGCGGGGCACTGGCAGTTCCTCGCCTTCCGTAACGACGACGGACGTGGCGGGTGGGTGGGAGAGATCACCGACCCGCAGCCCGCCGCGTGGGTCGACGGTCGCCTCACGATCCTGGAGGGCAGCGCTCTTGCCAGGTCCTAACCACTACGACGTGACAGCGTGGCCCGTCGGGGACCCGGTCCGGGACATCGGCCAGGTCATCAACAGCATCATCGCGGACGTCAAGCGCCGGCAGGCAGTCACGGCTGACGGCGGAAAGCCCGGCGCCGTCATCTACATCCCGCCGGGCGACTACCACCTTCGCACGCAGGTCGTCATCGACATCAGCTTCCTGCGGATCGAAGGCGCCGGGCACGGCTTCACGTCCTCGAGCATCCGGTTCAACGTTCCCGAGGACGAGTGGCCGGACCTGCACGAGCTGTGGCCGGGGGGCAGCCGCGTCCTCGTCGACCTCGCCCCCGGCGCAGGAGATGACGCGTCCAAGGGCGCCGCCTTCTACGTCGAGCGCGACGGAAGCCCGCGCATCAGCTCGCTCGAGTTCGCGAACTTCCTCATCGACGGACTGCACTTCGAACCGGACGGCTCCGACCTGCAACCCGAGAACACCTACGTCAACGGCAAGACGGGCATCCACGTCGCGAGCGCCAACGACTCCTTCCGCGTCAACGGCATGGGATTCGTGTATCTCGAGCACGCTCTCGAGATGCACAACGCGGACGCGCTCTCGATCCACGACAACTTCGTGGCCGAGTGCGGCAGCTGCATCGAGCTGCGCGGGTGGGGGCAGGCGTCCAAGATCACCGACAACCTGATCGGAGCGGGTTTCAAGGGGCACTCGATCTACGCCGAGAACCACGGCGGGCTGCTGATCACCGCGAACAACATATTTCCTCGCGGAGCAAGCAGCGTCCGGCTCAGCGGGGTCACGCGCTCGAGCGTCAGCAACAACCGGCTGCACTCGTTCTACCCGGGGATGGTCGTCCTCGAGCCGACGAGCTCGGAGAACCTCGTGTCCGCCAACCACTTCCTGCGGGACCACGAGCCCTGGACGCCGTTCCTGGGGATCGACAACGGACGGGACGACACCTACGGGCTTCTTCGCGTGAGCGGCAACAACAACTCCGTCATCGGCAACCACTTCTCGGAGATCATCGACGCGCAGGGCATTCGGCCGGCCGGCTCGACGCCGGTCGTCATCCGGGTGGCTGCCGGGACCGGCAACTACGTCTCCAGCAACAACGTCGTCGCGCTGGACGTCCATGCGGCGACCAGCGACTCCTGTTTCGCGGCGCAGGTGGATGCCCTGCTCGCGACCGAGGCGTCGGACGGTCTCACCGTGACGACGGTCATGGTCGATCCCGGATCGGCTCGGAACACGATCCTCGACTCCGGGACCGAGGCACAGGTCGTCGCCGACAGGCGCTCCAACGCCGTGCGGGCCACGCCGGAGATCGGCTCGTAGCGCCGCGCAGGCTCGGACGCCGCCCTGGCCGGCGTCCGAGCCGGCAGATCAAGCCGGTCCGGACCGGAGCCGGTTCGGGCCGGCGACGGTCGGGCCGACCCAGCTCTGGTTCCGCGTGCCCACGCAGTCATAGATCTGGAGCTGACGGCCGTTGCTGAAGTCGGCCTCCCGGATGTCCAGGCAACGCCCGGACGCGAGGTTGACGAGCGAGCCGAAGTTGCCCTGCCGCCACTGCTGGTTGGTGGCTCCGGTGCACGGCGCAACGTTGACGAGTGTGAAGTTGGCGGTCTGCCCCGGCGGGACCTCGGCACAGACTCCTCCCGTGGCGAGCCGGCCCAGGCTGTCCAGCTCCCAGGACTGCTGCGCGTTTCCGAGGCAATCCCAGATCTGCACCCGGCCCGAGGCGACGTCGCGGTCCACGCACTTGTCCTGGCGGGTGGTCGACACGACGGCGTCGTGGGGCGCCGTACCCGCCGGAGCAGGCTGCCAGGTGGACGCGATGCGGGACAGCCTGAGCGAGACCAGCGCAGCCGAGCCGCCCGACGCGTAGAGCTGGATTCCTTGGCTCCCCGCGGACGAGTCGAACGAGACGTTGTCGCTCACGACGGTCTTTCCGTCGTTCCCGAAGACCTCGAGCTGCCCTCGGTCGACGAGCAGCCGGATCTTCACCAGGCCCGAGACCGGAGGCATCGACTGCCCGTACAGCGTCTGCCCGCCGACCGAGTAGGCGACGGTCCGATCGCTCGAACCGTCGGGGCGCACGTGCAGCCGGAACCCGAACTCGGACGCGGTCGTGCTCCCGACGTCGAAGACGGCATCGATCTCGTAGGTGTCCGCGCGCTCACCGAGGAACGGATCGCTCGCGGGGTCCGCCGTGACGGTGCGTGGCCCCCACGTGCGAGTCGTGGTGCGGATCGTCGAGATCTCGGGGATCGGGGTGCGCGTGATCCGGATGCCCTCCGGATACGTCTTGAGCGCGAGATCGACGGGGAACGACGCGTTGCCGGTCCAGGTGACGCCGGCATTGCTCGGCTGCCACCCCATCTGCACGACCCTCCCGCCGGGGAGCTGGTTGAAGGTCAGCGGCGCGTACCAGGTGGACGGTGCGAAGGCGGCCCCTGAGATGCCCCACTCCATCCGCTGCGGGCCCGTCCAGTCCGGGACGAACATGCCTGACGCGTCGAGGGAACCGATCACGTACTCGCCGCTGGCGTCCTGGAGCACCCACTTCTCGTCGGTCGAGCTGCCGTCGACGGGGAGCTTGTAGAGATCGGGACACTCGACGAACCAGCTCGCCGCGTAGATGCCCCGGTGCGTCCAGTCGAGCAGGTTGGTCGACGTGTAGAACACGGCGCCGGCGCCGGCCTGGAACGTGACCATCACCCAGCGGTTGTGGGCCGGGTCCCACTGCACCTTCGGGTCACGGCTCTCGACCGGGTTGTTGATGACCTTGGCACCACCGTCGTACATCTTGAAGGTCTTCGCGCCGTCCGTCGAGTACGCGATGCTGACGCCCTCCGTGTTCGTGAACAGGAGGATCGGATCGTGGCTCCCCGTCTTGAGCCCGGTGACGTTGTCGACGTCGACCCAGCCCGCGCCGGACCAGAGATTGCCCGGATGGACGCCCGGTTCGAGCGCGATCGGCTGTTGCTCCCAGTGGAGGAGGTCGGTACTCGTCGCGTGACCCCAGTGCACCGTGTCCCAGGCGAGGCCGTGGGAGTTGTGCTGGAAGAAGAGGTGGTAGACGCCTCGGTAGTAGAGCGGCGCGTTGATGTCGTTCATGAAGCCGTTCTGCGGGCTGAAGTGGAACTGTCCGCGGAAGGGTTCGCTGTAGTCGGTGATCGCGTACGGCGACTCCGGATAGTCGGCCGGCTCCCCTGCCGTTGCCACGGGTGCCGGGGCGGAGGACGCGATCCCGGCGAGGGCAAGGCCGAGGGCCAGCGCCATCGCTGTGGTCGCGGGGAATCTGCGGGCGCGCTGAGCAGTCATTTCACTCCGTACTGACGTCGTTGTCCGGTGCGGATGGCGGTGCGGTCGCGGGGCTACGGCGTCGCGCGGAATCCGAACGTCGCGCCGTTCGCCGCCTGGAACTCGGCAGCGGTTCCGCAGTCGAGGACCTTGGTGTTGGTGGTGCTCCCGTCGAGGAAGACGGCGTTCACCGCCAGGTTCGCGGCGTGGTGGTTCGTGGCGACGTAGTTGTTGTCGCCGGACCGCACCAGCACGATGGTCGGCTTGGCACCCGCGGGGGTGATGGCGCTGCTGGGGACATCGAACGAGAAGTGGTTCGAGACGATCGTGTTCCCGCTGCCCCGGACATGGACCAGACCGAACAGGTCGTCCTGGGGGTGCGGAGTGTTCTGGAACACGGGGAACGACTCCCTGTTGCGCAGGAAGTGGTTCGCCGAGACGAGGTTGTTGTGGCAGGCCCCCTCCATCGTGATCATGCCGGAGTAGAAGGCGTGCAGACGGTTGGCGGAGACCATGTTGTTGGTGGCGTTCTTGAGGTGCACCGAGCTCTTTCCGCGCGGGAAGATGTTGTTGCCCGAGATGATCAGCCCGAAGTGGTCCTCGGCGAAGATCGAGAAGCCCGCCGGACCGGCGCCGATCAGGTTGTCGTTGACCATGCTCGCCTGACCGGAGCCGACCAGCTCCACGCAGCTTCCGCACTCGCAGAGGAAGTTGTCCGTGATGTGGAGCGCGTCGGCGTCGACGACCACGATGGCCCGTTCGAGGTAGACCATGCCCAGGCCGACGATGCGGAGGGAGTCGGTGGGCGTGGTCGAGCGGATCCCGATCTTCCCGTTGCGGTAGCTGTTCTGGTCGGGAGTGAAGGACACGCCGTCCATGCAGAAGTCCACCAGCTCGATCGAGCTCAGCCGGGGAAGTCCGTCCCTGTGGATGAGGATCGCCTCGGCGTTCCCGTCGGTGTTCTCGACCCGGATGCGGCTCCCGCCGGGCCAGATCTCGTGCCAGGAGGACGTGTTCCCGGAGTTGTACCGGATGCTGGACGAGGTGAACCCGTGTCCCGAGCCCTTGATCTGCAGATAGCTGATGTCGATCAGGATGCGCGTCTTCAGCGAGTAGTCGCCCGGTGGGATGTAGATCACGGCACCAGGCTTGGATCCCTGAGCCGGCTGATTGGCCTTGATGTCGGCGATGATGCTGTTGATGATCGCGCCGATGTCGGTTTCCGCGGTCGTGGGGCTTCCCGGAATGGTCCAGGTCGTCACGTCATAGATCGTCGAAGGCATGGCTGTCCCATCTCGTTGTCTGAACTGGCGGGAAAGTGGGCTCAGAGGAGCCCGAGCAGCGTCCGGTGGGAGTTGGTGGGCGGCTCGTCGGTCGCTGTCGCGGGTGATTCCGACGCGGCGTACGCGGGCGTCGAGGGGAGGGCGACGTACCCGGCGGCCGTCACGGCTGAGCCGACGACAAGGAAGGCTCTGCGGGAGATCTCGATCGGCGGGAAAGAACTCGCTTCAGCCATCGTTGGGGCTCCTTTGCCTCGGTCTGCCAAAAGGATTTGGCAACTGCGACCGGTCCGACCATAGAAGCCCGCATCACGAGGGGTCAAGAGGCGGTCGGCGTTTGGCAGTTTTTGGCGACAGGGAGCCCGCGGCGGCCCGCGGCCGTCAGTCGATCGTCAGCAGGTCCGGCCAGGAGTCCTGGAGCAGCGTGACAACGGCTCCCGACCCGAACGTGCAGTTGCTCAGCACGGTCGCGGTCGTGCAGGTCGCGGGGTCGTGCGTCGACCGGAAGGCGACGCCTGCGTCGAAGCCGCCCATCACGATCGCGGGATCGTCCGGGTGGAGCCAGAAGCCGGTGCCGTACCGCAGGTCCTCGTCCGGCACGAGTGAACGCGGGTGCGTCATCTCGGTGACCACGTCGGAGGGCACGATCGCACCGGCGTGCAGCGCTCGCCAGAACCTGTGCAGGTCGGCGGCGCTCGTGTAGGCGCCGCCGTCACCGTTGCCGCGCACGGGCAGGTGCAGCACGTTGGTGCGATCACCCTCCGGGTGCAGGTAGCCCAGGGCGGCGTCCCCCGGTAGCTCGTCCGAGCGCAGGTATGCCGTGCTCGTGAGTCCGGCAGGCCCGAGGACATCGGTGTCCACGACCTCCTGGAACTGTCGTCCGGTGATCCGCTCGAGCACGATCGCCAGCACGATGTAGCCGCCGTTGCAGTAGGTGAACCGCGCACCAGGCTCATGCTTGCGCGGGAAGCCGTCCAGGATCGGGAGAAACGACTCGGCGGTCTCGAGCGTGTGCACCGGGACGGGGAGGACGTAGTCGGCCGGGTCCCAGTCGTCGTCCTCGTCGAGGTAGTCACCGATGCCCGACGTGTGCGTGAGCAGCTGCTCGATCGTGACGTCGTCGTCGATCAACGGGAGATCGTCACCGAGGAACTGGCGCACCGGGTCCTGCAGGCGCAGCGCCCCGGACACGACCTGCCGCATGATCGCGAGGGCGGTGAAGCTCTTGCTGCCGCTCGCGATCGCGAACCGCGTGGTCGGGGTGTTCGGCACCGCCAGAGAACGATGCGCGAACCCGTAGGAGCGTTCCAGAACTCGGCGATCGCCGACGTCGACCGTCACGATCCCGCTGAACGATCGCTCCAGCGCCGCGGCGTCCAGCTTGTCGAGGTCGATCATGTGCTGCCCTTTTCCTCTCCGTCACCCGGCTCTGCCGGGTCGCTCCGTAGCGGTACGTTCCCATCCGGCTGGGATCCCGCACCAGTTGAATTCCGGGCCTCCTGGATCACGCTGTCCATGGCCCGTCTCGGAATTGGTTGGCGGTAGCTGATCCCAACCGACTGACTCGGCGTACGGGGTACCGCCAGTCAGTGCGCTGGTCGGACCACGGCCCTGACTCGGCGTACCCGGTACGCC
>NZ_JBHXBG010000079.1:0-25917 GCF_042726755.1 Promicromonospora sp. NPDC060271
GGCTCTCGCTAACGTACGCGTATGCGAACGTCAGCCGGGCCGCGCGGGCCGCTCGTCGGGAGACGGCGCGAGACCCGGCGCCTCAGCGAGCTGACCGATGCCGCACGCGACGGCCGGGGTGGTGCCATCGTTCTGCGCGGCGAGGCCGGCATCGGCAAGAGCGCGCTGCTGGAGAGCGTGCGGCAGGGCGTCGAACAGAGTCCACAGCAGGGCGATGCCGCGTTCCAGGTCATCCGAGCGACCGGGTCCCAGTACGAGGCGGAGCTGCCGTTCGCCGCCCTGCACCAGCTCTGCGTACCCGTCCTGAAGCATCTCGACGAGCTGCCCCCGCAGCACCGGGACGCCCTGCTGGTCGCGTTCGGGCTGGCCACGGGCACACCTGACGTCTTCCACGTGGGTCTCGCCGTCCTCGGCCTGTTCGCGGCCGCGGCCCGGGAACGCCCGCTCCTGTGCCTGGTCGACGACGCCCAGTGGCTGGACGCCGCCTCGTCGAAGGCGCTGACGTTCCTCGCCCGGCGGATCGCCGCCGAGCCGGTCGCCATGGTGTTCGCCGTCCGGCTGCCTCCACCCGCCGACGGGCCGGACAGGTCGGACGGGCCGGACAGGTCGGACGGGCCGTACGGGCCGGACGGGCCGGATGGGCCGGATGGGTTGGACGGACTCGACGGACTACCGAGCCTGACCGTCAGCGGGCTCAGCGACGCGGAGGCCCGCACGTTGCTCACCGCGCAGAGCCACGAGGCCCTCGACGAGCAGGTGCGCGACCGGATCGTCGCCGAGGCGCGCGGGAACCCGCTGGCCCTGTTCGCCCTTCCCAGGGCCGGCGGGTTCGCCCCGCCGGACGCGGCCCCGGTGCCGACCCGGGTCGAGCAGGGCTTCCGGGCGACGCTCGCCGGCCTGCCCGCGGACGCGCGGCTGCTGCTGACCGTCGCGAGCGCCGACCCGACCGGTGACCCCGGGCTGCTGTGGCCCGCGGCGCAGCGGCTCGGCATCGACGTGGGGCGCGCGGGGGCGGCGGCCACCGCCACGGGGCTCGTCGAGCTCGGTACGCGCGTCCGCTTCTTCCATCCGTTGGCCCGCGCGGCCGCCTACCAGGCGGCGGGCGCCACGGAGCGCAGGCGAGCCCACGGGGCGCTCGGCGCGGTGACCGACCCGGTCGCGGACCCGGACCGGCGCGCATGGCACCGCGCACAGGCCGGCGCCGGACCGGACGACGACGTGGCGGCCGAGCTGGAGCGTTCGGCGTCCCGTGCCCGGGCGCGCGGTGGGGTGGTGGCCGCGGCGGCGTTCCTGGAACGTGCCGCTGAGCTGTCGCTGGACGCCCGCAAACGGGTGGAGCGGACGCTGACGGCGGCGCGCGCCCAGCTCGAGGCAGGTGCCGCCGACCGCGCGGCCGAGCTGCTCGCCGCCGCCGACGGTTCGGGCCGGGGCTCGGGTCTCGACGAGCTGCAGCTTGCCGAGGCAGACCTGCTGCGGGGCCAGATCGCCTTCGTGCGGGATGGGGACGACGGCGGTCCGACCTTCATGCTGCGCGCGGCCGGCCGCCTCGCGGGGCCTGCCCCGGAGCGGTCCCGCGAGATCTACCTCGAAGCGCTCGAGATGAGCCTGCTCGTGGGCAGGGGCACCGGCATGATGGACCGGGTCCTGGCGGAGGCTCAGGCCGCCGCCCAGCCGGCCCAGCCTGCCCCGCGTACCCCCGACCTCCTGGACGCACTGTCCGTCCTGGTCACGGAGGGGCACCGTGCCGGGGTTCCGCTGGTCCGGGCCGCTCTCGACGGCGTGGACGGCGCGACGTGGACGCGGCATCCGGCACTCGCCATCATGCTCGCCGCAGAGCTGTGGGACTCGCAGAGGCACGCGACGATCGTCGAGTGGCTCATGAAGCACGGCCGCGAGTCGGGTTCGCCGCTCGTCCTCTGCCTCGGCCTCGCCCAGACGGCCACCCACGCCGCGATGACCGGCGACCTCGACCGGGCGATGGCAGCCGTCGCCGAGGAGGAGGCGATCACCGACGCGACGGGCGTCCCCTCCGTCATGTACCACCGGCTGCACCTGGCTGCGATGCGCGGACGTCGCGAGGAGGCGCTCCCGCTGTTCGAGGCCGCGACGGCTACCGCGCTCAGCGCAGGCCAGTTCGTCGCGAACGTGCACTGGGCGCGGGCGGTGCTGAACAACGGCCTCGGCGACTATCCCGCGGCGCTCGACGCCGCCCGGCGGGCATCCGCCGACAACGACCTCTACATGGCCGGGATCGCCCTGCCGGAGCTGGTCGAGGCCGCCGTCCGCTGTGGTGAGCTCGACGCTGCCCGGGCCGCGCTGGAGTCCCTCACCGAACGGACGGAGGCGAGCGGGACGGCGTCGGGCCTGGGTATCGCCGCCTGCGCGCGTGCCCTGGTGACCGGGTGCGAGGACGACTACCGGGAGGCGCTCGACCATCTCGCCCAGAGCCCGCTGCTGCCGTACCGGGCCAGGGCCGACCTCCTGTACGGGGAGTGGCTGCGCCGCGCGGGCCGACGGCGGGACTGCCGCCCGCACCTGCGCACCGCCCATGACCTACTGTCCGGCGCCGGGCTCGAGGCGTTCGCCCAGCGGGCCGCCGCCGAGCTGCGCGCCACCGGTGAGACCGCCCGCGGACGGTCCGGGCACGTGCGGGACCAGCTCACCATGCAGGAGCTGCACATCGCCCGCCTGGTGGCAACGGGTGCGACGTCGGCCGAGGTGGCCGCCCGGCTGTTCATCAGCCCGCGCACGGTCGACGCGCACCTGCGCAACATCTTCCGCAAGCTCGGCATCACGTCCCGCCGGCAGCTCAGGGACCAGCCCGACCTCAGGTCCGCGTAGCTCTCAGGTCTACGTAGTTCTCACCGACGCGACGCACGCCCCGTCCGGGGGACCGTCGTGCCATGGAACGTCGCACAGTCCTGAAGATCATCGGCATCGGCCTCGGGGGAGCAGCGGTCCTCGGCGCCGGCGGCCTCGGCACCTACTACGCCACCGCCAGGCGGGACACCGTTGGCGCCGTCGACCTCGACTCCCCGCTGGTGATCCCGCCGCTCGCCGAGTCAACGGTTGACGCCGCAGGGGCCCGGGTGTTCGCACTCGGGCTCCAGGCAGGGGAGACGGCGTTCAAGGACGGCCCGGCGACCCGCACGTGGGGCGTGAACGGCAGCTACCTCGGCCCGACGATCCGCGCCCGTCGCGGCGAGCGGGTGCGCCTCGCCGTGCACAACGGCCTCGACCAGGAGACCTCGCTCCACTGGCACGGCATGCACCTGCCCGCTGCGATGGACGGCGGCCCGCACCAGCCCGTCACGCCCGGCGCGACCTGGGAGCCCACGTGGACCGTCGACCAGCGGGCCGCGACGCTCTGGTACCACCCGCACGTGCACGGCGCGACCGCCGACCACACCTACCGGGGCCTGACCGGCCTGTTCATCGTCGACGACGAGACCGACACGCCGAACCTGCCGTCCACCTACGGCGTCGACGACGTCCCGATGATCGTCCAGGACCGGGCGTTCGACGGGAACAACCAGTTCGCCGAGCGCATCCCGCTGGCGGGCTCGCTCGGGGTGATCGGCGACGAGATCCTCGTCAACGGCACGCTCGGACCGTACTTCGACGTCACGACGGGGCTCGTGCGGCTGCGCCTGCTCAACGCCTCCAACGCGCGCCTGTACAACTTCGGGTTCTCCGACGACCGGCGGTTCGCGCTGATCGCAACGGACGGCGGTCTGCTCGCCGAACCCTGGGAGACCGACCGCCTGTACCTCTCGCCGGGTGAACGCGCCGAGATCGTCGTGGCCTTCGAGCCCGGCGAGACCGTCGACCTGCGCTCCTACCCGTCCGAGTTCGGCGGGGCGTCCGGCCGCCTCGACGGGTTCGACGACCGTCTCGACATCTGCCGGTTCCGCGCCGCGGACACCCTCGCCGACGACGCCGCGTTCCCCACCGAGATTCCCGGAGCGCTCGCCGACGCCCCGGACCTGGCCGGCGCCGCCGTCGCAGCCGAACGCACCTTCGTGCTCGCGTCGGACCAGATCAACGGCCGCTCGATGGCGATGGACCGCATCGACTTCGGCGTCCGCGAGGGCACCGTCGAGGTGTGGGAGGTGACCAACGACAACGGGTTCCTGCACAACTTCCACGTCCACGACGTCCAGTTCCAGGTGCTCACGGTCGACGGCGCGGAGCCGGAACCGCACCTGCGCGGCTGGAAGGACACGGTCCTGCTGGTCCAGGGCAGGCGCTACCGGCTTGCGATGCGCTTCACCGACCACACCGACCCGAACGTGCCGTACATGTACCACTGCCACCTGCTGCAGCACGAGGACGACGGCATGATGGGCCAGTTCGTGGTGCTCGCCGAGGGCGAGCAGGTGGGCACGATCTCGGCGGCGCACACCCACTCCTGACCGGTCCACTCCTGACCGGTCCACTCCTGACCGGCCCACTCCTGACCGGCCCGCGACCGGCCTGCCGCTACCCGCCGGGCAGGCGTACCGGGTCCACCGCGAGCTGGAGCCGCTCCCGCACCCACCAGTCGCCGGTGCGGCGGCGCTCCTCCGGCGTCGTGTACCGGTAGTGGTGCAGGACCGCCCGGACGGCCCGCGGCGGCCGCCCGTCGAACGGGTCGCGGCGCAGCAGCCGCAGGGTCGCGGGGTCGGCTTCCAGCAGCCGGCGCAGGAACACCGTGAACCACCGTGCGGAGTGGCCGAGCGGCAGGAACCACATGAGCCAGTCCAGGCGGAGGTGATAGGGCGCGACCTGCGGCGGACGGCGGCCGACGGGGCCGGGCTTGCCGCGGAACTCGTACTCGACCCAGTCGTCGGGCCCCGGTTCGTCCGCGAGGGTGCCCTCGACGGTGATCTCGTCGCGGCGCCGGGTGATCGAGCCGAACGCCCCGTAGGCGTTGACCAGCCGGAACGGCTCGAAGCTCGCGTTCATCCGCTGATGGCGGGAAGCGAGGTTCAGGGCCGGCCGGACCGACAGCGCCAGCAGGAGCAGGGCCACTGCGCTGACCACGACCACGTAGGCGAGCGGTGCGGCAGGCGCAGCGGCCGCCGCGGTGGAGCCCACAGCCCCGGTGGACGACGACGCCCCGCCGCCGTCGGACAGCCCCAGCAGGCCGCCCAGCCAGGCCCACGTGCCGTCGTCGACCACGCCGAGCGACAGGACGATGGTGGCCCAGTTCAGCCAGGCGAAGTTGCCGGTCAGCACCAGCCAGCCCTGGGTGACGACGAACGCGAGGGCGGCGACCGACGGGAACGGCTGCGGGAGGAGCAGCAGCCACGGCAGGAGGAGCTGGGTCACGTGGCTGCCGGCGACCTCGAACCGGTGCCACCAGGGCGGCAGGTGGTGGGCGTGCCAGGAGAACGGGCCGGGCAGCGGCTGCGTCTCGTGGTGGTAGTTCAGGGCGGTCAGGTCGCGCCAGGCGGTGTCGCCGCGCCACTTGATCAGACCGGCGCCGAGCTCCAGCCGGAACAGCAGCCAGCGCACCGCGAGGATGATCAGAGCGGGTGCGCCCACGGCGTCGGACCCGAGGAACGCCGCGAGGAATCCCGCCTCGCACAGCAGGGTCTCCCAGCCGAAGGCGTAGAAGGTCTGCCCCACGTTCACGAGCGACAGGTACAGCCACCACAGCGCGAGGAACACGAGCGCGGGCACCCACCAGGGCCCGGCCTGCGGCAGCCCGACGACGACGCTCGCCCCCAGCAGCATGCCGCACCAGGCCACCACCACGAGCAGCCGATCGGAGTAGCGCAGGCCGCGCAGCCGGAACAGGGACGGGCCGTCGCGCCAGTGGGTGCGGGCGACGTACCTCGGGACGGGCTGGAAGCCGTGCTCCCCGAGCAGCGGCCGGAACTGGCGCAGCGCGCCGAGGAACGCGAGCGCGTACAGCGCGCCGAAGCCACGCTGGAGCAGCGTGCGCGCCACGTCGTAGTCCGCGCTCGACCACCAGCCGAGCCAGTCGGGCAGTGTGCCTGCCATGTGGCCACGCTAACCGGCGGCGCGCCGGCTCCCCACCCGGCCGTCAGCGCAGCGCCGGCAGCACGTGCTCGCCGAACGCCTCGATGAAGGCGTCCTGCTGCTTGCCCACGTGGTGCAGGTAGAGGCGGTCGGCCCCGGCGTCGCGCAGGGCGGCCAGGTGGGCGGTCAGCGCGCCGAGGTCGGAGGAGACCAGGACGGCGCGCCGGACGTCGGCGATACCGACGTCGGCGGCCAGGGCGTCGAACTCGGCGGTCGTGGCGGTGTCCGCCGCCACCTCGGGCGGGCCGGTGAGCGTGTGCCACTGGTCCAGCGCCGTCGCCTCGGCCTCCGCCTCGGTGGGCGCCCACGAGAGGTGCACCTGGACGGCGACCTCGCCCCGGCCGCCGGCCTCCCGGTACGTCTCGACCATCTGCCGCAGCTCCGCCACCGGCTTGTTCACGGTGACCAGGCCGTCTCCCCACGTGGCGTGCCTGCGCGCGGTCGCGACGGTCAGGGCGGGGAGGATCAGCAGCGGCATGACCTCCGGCAGGGTCCAGAGCCGGGCCTCGCGGACGACGACCAGGCCCGTGTGGTCCACCTCCTCGCCGCGCAGGAGCGCCCGGATCACCCACACGCACTCCGCCAGCAGGGCGTCGCGCTCGGCCTTGGGCGGCCACGGCTCTCCGGTCACGTGCTCGTTGAGGTACTCGCCCGAGCCGAGGGCCACCCACAGGCGGCCCGGGTACATGGCCCCGAGGGTCGCGATCGCCTGGGCGACGATCACCGGGTGGTAGCGCCGGCCGGGCGCGCACACGGTGCCGAAGGACAGCTCCGTGGTGGCGAGCGCGGCGCCGAGCCAGGACCACGAGAGCCCGGACTCGCCCTGCCGCTCGCTCCACGGCGCCACATGGTCAGAGCACATCCCGGCGTCGAAGCCCGCGTCCTGCGCGAGCCGGGCCACGCGGAGCCCTTCGGCGGGGTGGAGCTGTTCGTGGGAGACGTGGAAGCCGATGACGGTCATCGCCTCTCCTTGCTCTTGGGCTCGCGGCTCTCCGGATCGCGCTGTGAACCACGGCTCTCCGGGTCCCCGCCCGCCGGCTCCACCGCCGGGTCGTCCACCGCGTCGCCGTCGACCGTGCGTCGCAGCCACCGGTAGCCGTACCCGGCGACGGGGATGCGCCCGTCGGCCTCGATGGCCGGGTAGTCCTGGTCCACGTGGACGTCGACGTAACGCGCGAGCCCTGCCTCGAGAGCTGAGGCCTCGTCGGCGGGCAGCTTCGCGACGACGTCCTCGTCCGCGAGATTGGCGATCAGGAGCACGCTGGACTCCGCGACCTGGTAGCGCAGCGCCAGGACCGACGAGACACCGAGGTCCCACGGTTCCGGGCGTACCCGGCCGAGCTCGCTCAGCCCCAGCCGGGCGCGCACGAGCCCGCCCACCCGGTGCAGCAGCGAGCCGTCACGCACGCTCTGCTCGTCCACGCTCACGTGCTCGGGGCCGTAGGGGCCGGTGACCACCGGAGCCTGGAACTGCTCGGGCGCGGCGTTCGAGAAGCCCGCCGTCGGCGTGGTCGACCACTGCATGGGGGTACGAACGGCCTCGCGCTCCGGCCGGTCGAGGTCGTCGCCCATCCCGATCTCGTCGCCGTACCGCAGCACCGGTGGCCCGGGCAGGGAGAGCATGACGGCGTGCGCCATGGCTACGCGGCGCGGGTCGCCGTCGAGCATGGGGGCCAGGCGACGGCGGATGCCGCGGCCGTAGACCCGCATCGAGTCCTCGGGAGCGAAGGCGTCGAGCACCTCGGTGCGCTCGTCCTCCGCGAGCCGGACCAGGTTCAGCTCGTCGTTGTTGCGCAGCCAGTGCGCGTAGGTAGCACCGTCCGGGGGTGCGGCCTGGTGGCGCAGCGCTCGCTCCAGTGGTTCGGCCTGGCCCCGGGCCAGGGCGAGGAAGAGGTGGTTGTTCGTCCAGAAGTCGAGGAGCATCGACATGCCCTGGCCGTCGGACCCGAAGTACTGGGCCGCCTCGGCCGGTGCCTCGTCCACCTCGCCGAGCAGCACGGCCCCCGTGCGCTGCCCGGTCACGGCGGCCCGCATGTCGCGCACGAGCCACTGGCCGTCGGTGTCCGGGCGGGCGGCGCGGGCCCGTTCGAGCATCATCGGCATGGCATCCACCCGGAAGCCCGAGACGCCCATGCGCAGCCAGAACGCGACGATGCGGTACAGCTCGTCCCGGACGCGCGGGTTGTCGAGCGCCAGGTCCGGCTCGTGCGAGTAGAAGGCGTGCCGGTAGAACTGCTGCGCCTCGTCGTCCCAGGTCCAGGTCTTGGGTTCGACGTCGGGAAACATCGGCTTGATGTCGTTGTTCGGCTCGTCGGCCCAGATGTAGTAGTCGCGATACGGGGAGTTCCGGTCCCGCCGCGCCTCCTGGAACCAGCGGTGCTGGTCGGAGGTGTGCTGAGCGATCAGCTCGACGAGGACGTGCAGGCCGAGGTCCTCGGCGGCCTCGAGCAGGTGGGCCATGTCGGCCAGGTCGCCCAGCCGCGGGTCGATCGCGAGGTGGTCGGCGACGTCGTAGCCGCCGTCGCGGAAGGGCGACGTGTAGAACGGCAGCAGCCACACGCACGTGGCGCCGAGCCCGCGCAGGTAGTGCAGGCGTTCGGTGATGCCGCGCAGGTCGCCCCAGCCGTCGTCGTTGGAGTCGGCGTACAGGCGCGGGTCGAGCTGATAGATGACGGCGTCCGTGTACCAGGAGGACCGCATGGTCACCTCAGCTCTCGGGGTGGGCTCGGGGACCGGTGCGCGGGTTCATCGACCGGGGATCGGCGTCCTGGTCGGGCTCGTCGCCCGAGCCGGCCTCGCGAGCGGAGTCGCTCTCGTCGTTGCCGGCAGCGGCTCCCTCGCGCGGGTTGAGCTGGTCAGGGTCGGCGTCGGGGTCCTGGGCGGGGTCGTAGCCGGGCTGCTCGGTCATCGTCGTCTCCTGTTCGGTGGCAACTCTTCTGGCACCGTGCCACGGCTCCCGGTACCTCGCACTCGCGGTGGTTCCGGGTGGTTATGGGGGCTGGACGACCGGGCCGATCTACGGTGAGGTAGCGCCCATGAGGTGGCGCAACGGCGAGCACGGCTATGGGATCGTCACGAAGGTCCTGCACTGGTCGACCGTCGCGCTGCTCCTCGCCCAGCTCGCCGTCGGCTACGTGATGGACGACAAGGCCGACGTGCCCGACGTCGACTGCGACCCACCGGGCGAGGACCGCAGCGGCGGAGACACGCCGGACGCCGAGGAGCAGCGCCTCGACGAGCTGGAGGACCGGTGCGAGCAGGCGCAGGAGGTCCGTGAGGAAGGTGTGGAGGCGGCCGCGGAGGACGCCGTCGGCACTGCCTGGGCGGATCTGTGGTCCGGCGACCTGCCCGGTGGCCTGGGCGGCGACCCGGTGGGCCTCACGCTGCCCGGCTGGCACGTCCTGCTCGGGCTGGCGATCATCGCGATCGGTGTCGTGCGCGTCGTGTGGCGCCGCACCACGACGTTGCCGCCCTGGGACCCGCGCCTGACCCGGACCGACCGCAAGGTGCTGCACCGTGCCGAACAGACCTTGCTCGCCATGCTGTTCGTGGTCCCGGCGACCGGCATCGCGCTGGTGGTCGGCAGCGGCGACCTCGTGCCGGTCCACATCGCCGCGCACATCTGCTTCTACGTCGCGCTGACGGTGCACGTCGGCGTCGTCGTCCGGCGCCGCGTCGTCGGCCGCATGCTCTGAGGTGCGCGCCGCCGGTAACCCGATGACGATCGTAGGGTGACCAGTGCTGGCGCTGCTCGGCCCGTGGGTCACGCGGCACGTGCGCCTGGCCGACCGGATGGAGGGTGTGCGCACGGCGGGGGACTGAGTGACTAGGCTGGCGCGCATGCTAGACCCCATGACCACCGGCCAGGGCCGAGCGCCCAAGGTGCCCACGCTCGAAGAGGTCGCCCGGCGGGCAGGGGTCTCGCGTTCCGTGGCGTCCCGCGCGATGAACAACGCCCGCAACGTGAGCCCGGCGAAGCGCGAGGCGGTCGCCCGGGCCGCGAGCGAGCTCGGCTACGTCCCCAACGCGACGGCGCGCGCCCTGGCGACGAGCACCGGCGGGTCGGTGGTCCTCGCGATCTCCAACGACGACCCCGCGCTGTTCGGGGACCCGTTCTTCTCGCAGGTGCTCGTCGGCGTGGCCGCGGGGCTGGACCGGTCGGAGCTCGATCTCACGCTCATGCTGGCGTCCTCGGAGCGCGGCCAGGCCCGGCTCGAACGGCTGCTGCGCTCCCGTCGGTCCGACGGCGTGATGCTCATGGCCCTGCGCGGCGACGACCCGCTCAACCGGGTCGCGGCGGCGACCGAGCTGCCGGTGGTCATCGGCGGCCGGCCGCTGCACGGTGAGGCCCGCTGGTACGTCGACGTCGACAACCGGGGCGGGGCCCGCCAGGCCACCGAGCACCTGCTGGGCTCCGGCTGCCGGCGCATCGTGACGATCGCCGGCCCGACGGACCTGCAGGCGGCGGTCGCCCGGTACCAGGGGTTCGCGGACGCCATGGCGGTCGGGCGCCTGCCGGCGGACCGGGTGGAGCACGCCGACTTCAGCTTCGAGGGCGGCGCCCGGGCGATGACCCGGCTCCTCGCCGCGCACCCTGACCTCGACGGCGTCTTCGCGGCGTCGGACAACATGGCCGCGGGCGCCCTGCGGGCCCTCAAGGAGGCCGGGCGCCGCGTCCCCGAGGACGTCGCTGTGGTGGGCTTCGACGACCTCGAGATCGCGCGCCGCACGGAGCCGGCGCTCACCACGGTCAGCCAGCCGATCCGTGGTCTCGGCCAGGAGATGGCCACCATGCTGGTGCGCCTGATCGACGGCGAGTCGCCGACCCCGGTCATCCTGCCCACGCGCCTGGTGGTGCGTGGTTCGGCGCCCGGCGGGGCACCGAACCACGACTGAGCCGCGTCCCGACTGAGCCGCGGATGAGACACCGGCGGGAGGGGTTGGTACGTCACCCTCCCGCCGGGTGTACTTGAGGTCGGTACCGCTTGTCAGTACTGCGTGTCAGTACTGCGTGTACCGGACCCAGTCGTAGCTGGCGGTCTTCTGCCCCGTGTAGTTGAACGGCCCGAGCCAGCTGTCGACCCCGGTCCCCGGCCACAGGTTCATCATGATGCGCTGCGGACGCGTGGGCAGCGGGCCGCGGGAGCCGTTCTCCTGGTGGACGAGACGGCCGTCGACGAACCAGTTGATCGTGCCGCCGCGCCACCACTCGATGGCGTAGTTGTGGTAGCCGGCAGCGGCGTCGAACCCGAGGTTGATGATCGTCTCGTGACCGCCCACTCCGCCTGTGAAGTAGTTGGTCTGCATCTGCCAGGTGTTCTTGCCGAGGATCTCGACGTCGATCTCGTCCCACGGCTGGCCGTCGCTCGGCCCGGTGTAGGTGAAGAACGAGGAGACGAGCCCGGAGCCGGAGGCCGCCTTCATCCGGGTCTCGAAGCGCCCGTAGGAGTACAGCTCGTTCGTGCGGTACTCCCCGGAGGCGTACGGCTTGTTCGAGCAGCCGCCCGGGCACGGGGTGTTGTTCAGGTTCAGGCCCATGACGCCGCCGCTGTGCCAGACGTGGTCGGCGCGCCAGCCGGCGTTGAACATGCCCCCGTTGCTCCACCCGTCGGCCTTGTTCCAGCGCCCGCCGTTGTGGGAGTCGAAGTTGTCGGTGAAGCTGCCACCGACGGCGGCGGCGGGGGGCGTGAGCCCCGGCGTCGCCGAGAGCCCGAGCAGCAGGCCGAGGGCCAGCGCGGGAGCAAGGAGCCGGAGCCGGTTGCGGGAGCGTGCGGTGGTGCGGTGCTGCGTCGTCTCTGATCGCAGGGTTGATCGCATGAGTACCTCCATTGGTACCGGTGGGTGACTGGTGGGCTGTCGGTGGTCGGTCCTCAGCTGCCGCCGAGCGGGGGCTGGGCGAGCTCGATCAGCTCGCGTGCCTGCTCGGGGAACCACTGGCCGGCGGCCGGGTCGACCATGCCGCGCTCCGGGTCCTCGGGTCCGCCGAGGCCGCGGAAGCACTGGCCGTCGGACTCGCCGGGGATCTTGATCCACAGCAGCGCGTCGACGAGCTCGTTGCCGGTGTCGGTCGTCGGCCGCAGGCCCAGGCCGCGGTCCGGCGGGTTGCACCACGTCTCGGCGTCGGGGTAGACGCCGGCCGGTGCGGCCCAGGCGCCCCGGCCGTTGCGGGACGTGTCGATGACGAAGTGCGTGCTGGGCTCGACGTCGCCGAGCGCGGCCTCGTAGCGCGAGTCGATGCCGGCGGTGTTCAGTGCCGGTTCGGCCGCCGTCGGGCTCCAGATGCCCTGGTTGGACAGCGTCACGCCGGTCCAGTCGTTCGCGGGGCCGCCGCTCCAGTACTGGTTGCCGCAGCCCGCATAGTCACCCGGCACCACCTGCGTGGCGTAGGCGATGCACTGGGAGATCCAGGTGCCGTAGGCGGTGCTGTTCTCGGTGAACTCGTAGTTGGACACGTTCAGGAAGAACCCGTCCGCGCGCTGGACGCCGGCCTTGACGAGGCGGTCGGCGGCCTCGCCGACGTTGAGCCAGGACGTGTTCGTCCCGTCGAGGTACACGACGGTGTTCGGCTGCTGCTTCAGGCGGTCGACCGCGTAGTTGAGCATCTCGAAACGCTCGGCGGCGGCGTCCCGGCCGGTGGTCTCGGGGTCGTACTCCGGTGGCTGGCACCGCTCGAGCTGCCCGTCCAGCGTGGTGTACCAGGGGATGACGCCGAGCCCGTCGGGCTCGAGCACGACGGCGACCTCCTCCCGCCCGATCCCGGCCGCGAAGCCGTCGATCCACGCCTTGTACTCGGCGACGCCGAGCGCGCCGCCCGCGGAGTAGAGCGCGCAGTCCCGGAACGGGATGTTGTACGCGACCAGGACCGGCACCTTCTCGCCCGTGTGCTTGACGAGCTTGCGGACGTCCTTCTTCACCTGGGCGGGCGTGCCGTCCGTGAACCAGGTGGAGCTGGGCACCCGGCTGAGCTGGAGCGCGTCGAGCTTTGCCTGACCGCGCAGCTTGCGGGCCGCTTCCCTGGTGGAGCTGTGGGGGTCGTTGTAGATCTGCGTCCCGGGGGACAGCACGTCGTTGCTCGCCTGGGCGGGGGCGGCGCCGAGCAGGGCCGCGCCGATGGCACAGACGGTCAGGGCGGCCAGGAGCCGGCGCCGCGGGGTCGGTCGAGTCATGTGGGGGATCTCCCAGGGTTTCTGCGGACAGATCTCTGCGAACAGGTCTCTGCGAACGCTTCGTTGCTGTTCGCTACGGTGAGCTTCCGCTGCGGTGGACAGGTGACTGGAAGATTGTGGAAGCGCTCCCAGTCGCACAATGGTCGGGTCCGTCCGGCGGCTGTGTCAAGCCTTCGCGCGTCGCAGTTCCGGCGCCGGCGGGCGTACGGCTTCCCCGATGACGAGGGCAAGCTGCTGATCGAGCGCTTCGACCGCCTCCGTGGGGGAGAGGGTCGAGCTGAGCACCTGCAGTGCAAGGCCTTCGGCCGTCGCGAGCAGCGCGGTGGCGGCCACGGAGGGGTCGATGTCGGCCGACCGGCGGCACGACTCGATCTGCGTGGCGAGATGGTCGCGGAACCGGGCGTTGGTGCCACCGAGGCCGGCGGCCGCCGCCGGCCGGGCCGCGGCGTAGGACTGGAAGGCGAGGGCGACGCGCGCGTCCTCCCGCTCGTCGGCGTCGACCGGGATCATGCTCGTGAGCGTCACGCGCACCACGTCAGCGGGCGACGGCTCGGCTTCCAGGGCGGCGGCGTTCGCCGCCATCCGGCGTCCGTAACGCTCGCCGACGGTGGCGAGCGCGAAGTCCATCATGGCTTCCTTGCTGGGGAAGTAGTGCTGCACCATGCCTGTCGTGACGCCGGCCTCCGTCGCGACATGACGCAGGCTGACCGCCTCCAGACCCTGCCGCGCCGCCACGCGGAGCAGCGCCGCGGCGATCTGGGCACGGCGCTCCTCGGGATCGACGCGCTTCGGCATGGGTGCACGTTTTCACATTGCAGTCGTATTGACAAGGCGTCTACGCTTTTCACATTACAAGTGAAATGCGAAAGGACGGCGACGATGACCACGGGCACAGGCACGGGCACAGGGACCGGCACAGACACCGCACGCGGC
This sequence comes from Promicromonospora sp. NPDC060271, assembly GCF_042726755.1. NCBI lineage: Bacteria > Bacillati > Actinomycetota > Actinomycetes > Micrococcales > Promicromonosporaceae > Promicromonospora > Promicromonospora sp. NPDC060271. The sequence continues at coordinate 14,130 of NZ_JBHXBG010000079.1, forward strand.
GGCTGGAGGCTCGCTCCGGCGCGCCTCCGACGGCTCGGCCGTCGGGCCGTCGCGATGGAGGCGGCCGGCTGGCGGAGCATCGGCCGCGCCGTCTTCCGTCGGCCGACCGTCCCGCGCGGCGCGTCCGCCCATCGTTACGACGGCCCGATCCGCTCGGTGCTCGTCGTGTTCCTCGTCCTGTCCGCCGTCGAGATACCGATGGTCGACCTGCTCACGCACCGCTGGCCCGCCGTCAGGTTCCCCCTGCTCGTCCTCGGCATCTGGGGCGCCACCGCCATGCTGGGGATGCTCTGCGGGTACCTCACCCGCCCGCACGCGGTCGGCCCGGACGGGATCATCGTCCGCAACGGCGGCGAGGTGGAGGTGGTGCTGCCGTGGGACGACGTCGCGTCGGTCGCGCGCCGCAGGCGCGCACTCGCCGGCGCCCGGCCGACGTCGCTCACCGGGCCGGACGACGACCGGATCCTGAACCTCGTCGTGCAGGACGCCACCGACATCGACATCCAGCTCGAGCGGCCGACGGCGATCCGGCTGCCGAACGGACCGGCTACCGTCACCCAGGTGCGCATCGCCGTCGACGACGGCGCGGCGTTCCTGGACGCCGTGCGCCGCCACATCCCCTGACCGAGGAGCCCGCACCCATGACGCACCCCATCACGCGCGACGCGCTCGCGATCCGACACGTGCCCTTCGAGGACCTCGGGCTGCTCGAACCCCTGCTGCGCGCCCGCGGATACCGGACGTCGTACCTGGACGTGCCGGTCGAGCCCGTCACGCCGGAGACCGCGCTGGAGCCGGACCTCCTGGTCGTGCTCGGCGGCCCGGTCGGCGTGTACGAGACCGAGGCCTACCCGTTCCTCGGCGCCGAACGGGAAGCCATCGCGGCGCGGGTCCGGGCCGGGCGGCCGACCCTCGGCGTCTGCCTGGGAGCGCAGCTCGTCGCCGCGGCGCTCGGGGCGGACGTCGTCGCCACCGGCCGCAAGGAGATCGGCTACGCCCCGCTGACCCTGACCACCGAGGGTCGTGACACCACCGAGGGCCGCGACACCGCCGGCTCGGTGCTGGCGCCGCTGGACGGCGTCCGGGTGCTGCACTGGCACGGCGACCAGTTCGCGATCCCGGAGGGCGCCGTCCGCCTCGCGGAGACACCGGGCTTCCCGAACCAGGCCTTCGCGATCGGCTCGCACGTGCTGGGGCTGCAGTTCCACCTCGAGGCCGACCACACGCAGATCGAACGCTGGCTGGTCGGCCACGCGCACGAGCTCGCGAGCGCCGGGATCGACCCGAACGGCATCCGGTCGGACGCCGCCGCGTACGGCCCGGCGCTCGCGGAGGCCGCGGGGCGCACGTTCGACCGGTGGCTCGGCCAGCTGGTCGACCCGGTCAGGCCGTGACGGTCGGCTTCGCCGACGCGAGGCGGGTCGCCTCGGCGAACTCCGCGCGCACCGCCTCGGACGGCGCGGGGGTGAGCAGGCTGACGACGATCGCGACGAGCCCGCCCAGCACGAAGCCGGGGAGCAGCTCGTAGAGCGTGTCCGCGAGCGGGGACCGGCCCCAGGCGAACGCGACCACGGCGCCGACGACCATGCCGGACAGCGCGCCCCAGCTCGTCAGGCGGCGCCAGTACAGGCTGAGGAGCACCGTCGGCCCGAACGCGGCGCCGAACCCGGCCCAGGCGAACCCGACCAGGTCCAGGATCGTGTCGGTGCGGTCGAACGCGATGATCCCGGCGATCACCGCGACGAGCAGGACCCCGGCGCGGCCCAGCATCACCTCGGTACGCGGGGTCATCGGGCGGCCCGCGATCTTGACCAGGTCCTCGACCAGGGCGGACGACGAGACGATGAGCTGGGACGACAGCGTCGACATGATCGCGGCGAGGACCGCGGCCAGGACGAGGCCGGCGATCAGCGGGTGGAACAGCACCTGCGACAGGAACAGGAACACCGTCTCCGGGTTCTCCAGGGTCTCGCCGTGGACATTGACGTAGGCGACGCCGATCAGGCCGGTGACCATCGCACCGCAGGCGGTGAGGATCATCCAGGTGATGCCGATGCGGCGTCCGGCGACGGCGTCCTGCGGGGAGCGCATGGCCATGAAGCGCACGATGATGTGCGGCTGGCCGAAGTAGCCGAGGCCCCACGCGGCGGCCGAGATCACGCCGGTGAAGGTGGCGCCGGCCAGGAGCGACAGGTGGTTCGCCGCGTCGCTGGTCTCCGCGGCGAGGATGCCGTCGTGGATCGGGCCCCAGCCGCCGAGGTCGATGAAGGCAACGACGGGCACCGCGACGAGGGCGAGCAGCATCAGGATGCCCTGCGCGACGTCGGTCCAGGTGGCGCCGAGGAACCCCCCGAAGAGCGTGTAGACGAGCGTCACGCCGCCGACGACCCAGATGCCCGTCGTGTAGTCGAGCCCGAACGAGCCCTCGAAGAAGGTTCCGCCGGCCACCATGCCGGAGGAGACGTAGAAGGTGAAGAACACGAGGATGATGGCCCCGGAGGCGATCCGCAGGAAGCGCGACGTGTCGTGCAGCCGGTTCTCGAAGAAGCTCGGGATGGTGATCGAGTTCTTTGCCGTCTCCGTGTAGGCACGCAGGCGGGGTGCTACGAACTTCCAGTTGAGCCAGGCGCCGACCGTCAGGCCGATGGCGATCCAGGACTCCACCAGCCCGCTCACGTAGATGGCGCCGGGCAGCCCCATCAGGAGCCAGCCGGACATGTCCGACGCGCCGGCGCTGAGCGCGGCGACGCCCGGGCTGAGCCGCCGGCCGCCGAGCATGTAGTCGTCGAGGTTGTCGTCGGTGCGGCGGTAGGCCGCGTAGCCGATACCCAGCATCAGTGCCAGGTACGCGACGATCGCTGTCGTCTTCCAGGCCTCGGGGGTCATGGAGGTGCTCCAGTACTTGTTGCGGAACGTGCGGGTGAAACTTCAGCCCGGCAGTCTGGCACACCGACGAGGCGCACGCCGACGAGACCTGCGCACCGCACGCGACACGCCGGCGGTGCGATGCGGTGTGCAGGTCTCGCCGGGACGGGCCGGCCCGGGGGCTACGCCAGCACGGCACCCTTCGACGCCGACTGGACCAGCCTGGTGTACTTGGCGAGCACGCCCCGCGTGTACTTGTGGGGGAGCGGCGCCCAGCCGGCGGCCTCGCGCGCTGCGAGCTCGGCCGGGTCCACGAGGAGGTCGAGCGTCTTGGACGCGACGTCCAGGCGGATGCGGTCGCCGTCGCGCACGAACGCGATGGGCCCGCCGTCGACCGCCTCGGGCGCGATGTGGCCGACGCACAGGCCGGTGGTCCCGCCGGAGAACCGGCCGTCCGTGATGAGCAGCACGTCCTTGCCGAGCCCGGCGCCCTTGATGGCCCCGGTGATGGCGAGCATCTCGCGCATGCCGGGCCCGCCCTTCGGGCCTTCGTAGCGGATGACGACGACGTCGCCCGCCTGGATCGTCCCGTCCTCCAGCGCGTCCAGGGCGCTGCGCTCGCGCTCGAAAACGCGCGCGGTGCCCTCGAAGACGTCGGAGTCGAAGCCCGCCGACTTCACGACGGCGCCCTCCGGCGCGAGGGAGCCGTTCAGGATCGTGATTCCGCCCGTCTTGTGGATCGGGTTGTCCATGGCCCGCAGGATCTTGCCGTCCGGGTCCGGCGGCGCGATGTCCGCGAGGTTCTCGGCCATGGTGCGGCCGGTGACCGTCAGGACGTCCCCGTGCAGCAGCCCGGCGTCCAGCAGCGCCTTCATCACCACGGGCACGCCGCCGATCCGGTCGACGTCGTTCATCACGTACTGCCCGAACGGCTTGAGGTCGCCCAGGTGCGGCACGCGGTCGGCGACGCGGGAGAAGTCGTCGAGGGTCAGCTCGACCTCCGCCTCGTACGCGATGGCGAGCAGGTGCAGCACCGCGTTCGTGGACCCGCCGAACGCCATGACCACGGCGATGGCGTTCTCGAACGCCTCCTTCGTCATGATGTCGCGTGCCGTGATGCCCCGCTTCAGCAGGTTCACCACCGCCTCGCCCGAGCGGTGCGCCCAGGTGTCGCGACGGCGGTCGGCCGACGGCGGCGCGGCGGAGCCCGGCAGCGACATCCCCAGCGCCTCGGCGGCCGACGCCATCGTGTTGGCGGTGTACATGCCGCCGCACGCGCCCTCGCCAGGGCAGATCGCCCGCTCGATCCGGTCGACGTCGCCCTGGCTCATGAGCCCGCGCGCGCACGCGCCGACGGCCTCGAAGGCGTCGATGATCGTGACCTGCTTCTCGGTGCCGTCCTCGAGCTTGACCCAGCCGGGCATGATCGAGCCGGCGTAGAGGAACACGCTGGAGAGGTCGAGGCGCGCGGCGGCCATCAGCATGCCGGGCAGCGACTTGTCACAGCCGGCCAGGAGCACCGAGCCGTCCAGCCGCTCGGCCTGCATGACCGTCTCCACCGAGTCGGCGATGACGTCGCGGGACACGAGCGAGAAGTGCATGCCCTCGTGGCCCATCGAGATGCCGTCGGAGACCGAGATCGTGCCGAACTCCAGCGGGTACCCGCCGGCGGCGTGCACACCCTCCTTCGTGGCCTTCGCGAGCCGGTCGAGCGAGAGGTTGCACGGCGTGATCTCGTTCCACGAGCTCGCGACGCCGACCTGCGGCTTGACCCAGTCCTCGTCGCCCATCCCGACGGCACGGAGCATCCCGCGCGAGGCGGTCGCCTCCAGGCCGTCGGTCACCGTGCGGGAGCGGGGCTTGACGTCGACGGGGCTCTCGGTATCGCTCATGAACTCTCCTCGGGCACAGGGCCGCTCGATGGTGGATATTCAGTAGGTGGATATCCAGTACTGGATATTCCGTACCGTCAGTGCCGGCAACCCGACGGAGAGAACTTTGCTCGAGATCAGTCCGCTCACATGGGGCGTGACCATCGGCTTTGTCGTCCTGCTGCTCGCCGTGGACCTGGTGCTGGCGGCGGCGCGCCCGCACCATGTCGGCTTCAAGGAGGCTACCGCCTGGTCCGTGTTCTACATCGCCGTAGCCATCGGGTTCGGGGTCTGGTTCGGTCTGCAGTACGGCAGCGCGGCGGGCACCGAGTACTTCGCCGGCTACATCATCGAGAAGAGCCTGTCGGTCGACAACCTCTTCGTCTTCGTCGTCATCATGAGCACGTTCGCGGTCCCGGACAAGCACCAGCACAAGGTCCTCGTCTTCGGCATAGTGCTCGCGCTGATCATGCGCGCCGTCTTCATAGCGCTCGGCGCGTCGCTCATCAGCCTGTTCTCGTTCACGTTCCTGCTGTTCGGGCTCCTGCTGATCTACACGGCGGTGCAGCTGTTCCGGCACCGGAACGAGGACCCGGACATCGAGAGCAACCTGATGGTGCGCGGCGCACGGCGGTTCCTACCGGTCAGCGACGGGTACGTCGACGGACGGCTGGTCGCCAAGGTGGACGGGCGCCGGGTCGTCACCCCGCTGTTCATCGTGCTGATCGCCATCGGCAGCGTCGACCTGCTGTTCGCGCTCGACTCGATCCCCGCGGTCTTCGGCGTCACCGAGGAGGCGTACGTCGTCTTCACCGCCAACGCCTTCGCGCTGCTCGGCCTGCGGGCGCTGTTCTTCCTCGTCAGGGGACTGCTCGACCGGCTCGTCTACCTCTCGGCGGGCCTGGCGATCATCCTGGCGTTCATCGGCGTCAAGCTGATCCTGCACTGGGGCCACGTCGACATCGACGAGTCGATCCCGGAGATCCCGACGCCGCTGAGCCTTGGTGTGGTCCTCGGCGTCCTCGCCGTGGTGACCGTCGCGAGCCTGATCAGGACACGTGGTCTGCCGGACGAGAAGGCCCACGCGGGCTCGCTCACGGCCACGAGGGCCAGGCTCCAGGTCCGGCCGGAGCCCAGGGCCGACCAGGATCCGCCGCGCTGACCGGGCTGTTGGCCCCGACCGCCCCTGTGCTATACATCGGACGCTAATACATCTGATGTTTCCGCGCGAAGTTGCCGGAGCGGAGCCGGAGGAGGGTCACCCATGACGTCCGAGACCACAGCAGGGGCATCCGCAGGAGCCACGCCGGGCAGTGCCGCGCAGGGCAGCGCAGCGCCGGATGGGGCCGCGCAGGGCGAGCTCGCCGGCGTCCGCGCCGTCGTCACCGGGGGCGCGTCGGGCATCGGGGCGGCGATCGTGCGCGCCATGCTCGCGCGCGGCGCGACGGTGACGTCCATCGACCGGGTGGCCGACGGCGTCCCCGCGGGCGCGGGGGCGCAGGTCGCCGACGTGACCGACGACGCGGCGGTACGCGCCGCCGTCGGGGCGGCGGCCGAGGCGATGGGTGGTATCGACGTCGTCGCGAACAACGCGGGGATCGGCGCGCAGGGCACCGTCGCGGACAACGACGACGCGGAGTGGCTGCGGGTCCTGGACGTGAACGTGCTCGGGATCGTCCGCGTGACGCGCGCCGCGCTGCCGTACCTGCGCCGGTCGCCGCACGCCGCCGTCGTGAACACCGGCTCCATCGGCGCGTGGACCGGCCTGCCGAACCGGGCGCTGTACTCGGCGTCCAAGGGCGCGGTCCAGGCGCTCACGCTCGCCATGGCAACGGACCATGTGCGTGAGGGCATCCGGGTGAACTGCGTCAACCCGGGCACGGCCGACACCCCGTGGGTGGCCAGGCTGCTCGACGCCGCCGACGATCCCGTCGCCGAGCGTGCCGCCCTGGAGGCCCGCCAGCCCTCGGGCCGGCTCGTCACCGCCGACGAGATCGCGCACGCCGTCTGCTACCTCGCGAGCCCGCTCGCCGGCGCCACGACCGGCGCGATGCTCGCGGTGGACGGCGGATCGCACGCGCTGCGCACCCGCGCGCCCGAGCAGGGCTGACCCGAGTTGCGTACAGAGCTGAGCACAGAGCTGAGCACAGAGCTGAGCACAGGGTTGAACACAGAGCCGAGCACAGAGCCGAGCACAGAGCCGAGCGGAGAAGACGACACCATGGAGACGACGACGGTGCGCGACACCGGGATCCGGCTCACCGCCCTCGGCCTGGGCGCCGCCCCGGCGGGCAACCTGTACCAGGCGATGACCGACGAGGACGCGCACGCGACCTTCGAGGCCGCCTGGGCCACCGGGATCCGGTACTTCGACACCGCGCCGCACTACGGGCTCGGCCTGTCGGAGCGCCGGCTCGGCGCCTTCCTGCGCACGCGGCCGCGGGACGAGCTGGTGGTGTCCACGAAGGTCGGGCGCCTGCTCGTCCCGTCACCCGAGACGGCGCACCGCAAGGACCCGGACATCTTCGACGTGCCCGCCGCGACCCGCCGGGTCTGGGACTTCTCGCGCGACGGCGTCCTGCGGTCGCTCGAGGCCAGCCTGGAGCGCACCGGCCTGGACCGGGTGGACGTCGTCTACCTGCACGACCCGGACGAGCACTGGGAGCAGGCGGTGCGCGAGGCGCTGCCCGCGCTCGTCGAGCTCCGCGACCAGGGCGTGGTCGGTGCCGTCGGCGCCGGGATGAACCAGTCCGCGATGCTCACGCGGCTCGTCCGCGAGACCGACGTCGACGTCGTCATGTGCGCGGGGCGGTTCACGCTCCTCGAGCAGGCCGCACTGGCCGACCTCCTGCCCGCGGCGGCCGAGCGGGGTGTCGCGGTGGTCGCCGCCGCTCCGTACAACTCGGGCATCCTCGCGCACGACGCCCCGCCGGCGGACGCCACGTACGACTACGCGCCCGCGGCGGCAGGGCTGCTCGACCGGGCCCGGCGCATCGCCGCCGTCTGCGCCGAGCACGGCGTGACGCTCCCGCAGGCAGCGCTCGCCTACGTGCGCACGCATCCGGCGGTCGTGAGCACCGTGGTCGGGCTCGCGACGCCCGAGCAGGCGCGGCAGGCCGGTGAGCGGGCCGCGGTGCGGGTGCCCGCTGAGCTGTGGCGGGCGCTGGCCGATGCGGGACTGCTCCCGGAGGAGGCGGTCCCCGCTCGCTGACCAATCGTCGGTCATCCGATCTATCGACGCCAAATCTTGATCGCACGGCACAGTTCGGGAGAGATCTAGCCGAAGATCTTGAGATGCATCGGATGTCTGCGGTATGAATGCGACTACACGGAGGCAAAGGAGCATCGCGTGTCGGACCCAGCACTTCTCCGCGCCGCGGGGATCAGCAAGTCCTTCCCCGGCGTGCTCGCGCTCGACGACGTCCATCTCGACCTGCGGCCCGGTGAGGTGCTGGCGCTCGTGGGCGAGAACGGCGCGGGCAAGTCGACCCTCCTGAAGCTGCTCTCCGGCATCTACCGGCCGGACGCCGGGACCATGGAGCTCGACGGGGTGCCGATGAGCCCCGCCGGCCCCCGCCAGGCGAACGAGCTCGGCATCAGCGTGATCCACCAGGAGTTCCACCTGATGCCCGACCTGAGCGTCGCGCAGAACATCTTCATCGGCCGGGAACCCCGGCGCGCCGGCCTCATCAGGGACGACGAGCTCGTGCGCCGGGCGGCCGCGCTCTTCGAACGCCTCGGCATCCCCCTGGACCCACGGCAGCCGGTGTCGCACCTGAGCGTGGCCGGGCAGCAGATGGTCGAGATCGCCAAGGCGCTCTCGTTCGACGCCCGGGTGCTGATCATGGACGAGCCGACGGCGGCCCTCACCGAGACCGAGGTCGCGACGCTGTTCCGGATAGTCCGCGACTTCGTCTCGCCGCGCACCGGCGTCATCTACGTCTCGCACCGCATGGACGAGGTCAAGGAGATCTCCGACCGCATCACCGTGCTGCGCGACGGCCGCTACGTGGACACGCTGCCGACCGCGACCACCGAGACCCGCGAGGTCATCGCCGCGATGGTGGGCCGGCAGCTCGAGACGGGGGTGCGGCCGGCCCCTCGTACCAGCACGGCGGCGGCGTCGGACGGGTCCGAGCGCGAGGTGGTGCTCGCGGTGCGGGGCCTGAGCACCCGCAAGCTCCTGAAGGACGTGTCCTTCGAGCTGCACCGCGGCGAGATCCTCGGCTTCGCCGGCCTCATGGGCGCCGGGCGCACCGAGGTCGCGCGGGCGATCATCGGGGCGGACCGGTCCACCGGCGTCGTCGAGGTGCGGGGCAGGCCGGTCACGGTGCGCAACCCCGCCGACGCCGTCCGGCACGGCATCGGCTACCTCTCGGAGGACCGCAAGCGCTACGGGCTGCTCCTGGACCAGGACGTGGTGCGCAACGTGATGCTCTCCTCGCTGCCCGGCATGACCCGCGCGGGCTTCGTCCGCGACGGCGACGGGCGGCGGGCGGCGACCGAGATGGTGGACCGGCTCTCGATCCGCACGCCGTCGGTCGCGCAGACGGCCAGGAACCTCTCGGGCGGCAACCAGCAGAAGGTCGTCCTGGCCAAGTGGCTCGTGCGGGACTGCGACGTCCTCATCGTCGACGAGCCGACGCGCGGGATCGACGTCGGCGCGAAGGACGAGATCTACGGCCTGCTCACGAGCCTGGCCGCGCAGGGCAAGTCGATCATCGTGATCTCGTCCGAGCTGCCGGAGGTGCTGCGGCTCGCCGACCGGATAGTCGTCATGTGCGAGGGCCGGGTCACGGGCACCCTCGCCAATGCCGACGCGACCCAGCACGACATCATGGAGCTCGCGACGCGGTTCGGTGCCGACCGCTCGCTCGTCAAGACCGGAGAACCAGCATGACGACGCAGTCCACGACACCAGGCACACCGGCGAGGCAGCGGCCGGGTGCCCGGATCGGCAACCGGCAGCAGCTCCAGCAGGTCCTCGCCTTCGCCGGGCTGGTGGCCATCTTCGCGTTCTTCTCGATCGCCAGCCCGCACTTCCTCGACTGGGCGAACGTGAAGGGCATCCTGCTCGCGACGGCGGTCACCGGGATCATGGCGCTGGGTGCCACCTTCGTCATCGCGACCGGCGGCATCGACCTGTCGGTCGGCACCGGCATGACCCTGTGCTCCGTGATGACCGGCGTCTTCCTGGCGAACCTCGGCCTGCCGCTCGTCGTCGGCGTGCTGGGTGGTCTCGCGATCGGCGCCCTGATCGGCCTGCTGAACGGGCTGAACGTCACGTACCTGCGGCTGCCGCCGTTCATCGCGACGCTGGCGATGATGATGGTCGCGCAGGGGCTCTCGCTGGTGATCTCCGGGACGAAGCCCATCTACTTCAGCGAGGTGGGCGGGTTCGACCAGCTCGCGGCCGGTGAGCTGGTCCCGGGGCTGCCCAACGCCGTCCTGATCTTCTTCGTCGCGGCCGTCGTCGCCGACGTCACGCTGAGCAGGACGCTCACCGGCCGCTATGCGCTCTCGATCGGCTCCAACGAGGAGGCGACGGCGATCTCCGGCGTCGACGTGCGGCGGTGGAAGATCGTCGTCTACACGGTCGCCGGGCTGTTCACGGGCCTGGCCGGCGTCGTGATGGCCTCCCGGCTCAACTCCGCGCAGCCCGGCCTGGGCCTCGGGTACGAGCTCGAGGCGATCGCCGCCGTCGTCATCGGCGGAACCTCGCTGCGGGGCGGCAAGGCGACGATCCTCGGCACCGTGATCGGCGCGCTGATCATGGCGACGCTCACCAACGGCCTGCGCATCATGTCGATCCCGCAGGAGTGGCAGAAGGTCGCCGTCGGCATCGTGATCGTGCTCGCCGTCTACGCCGACATGCTGCGCCGCGGCAAGGAAGCCTGAACCGGCCACCGCGTGAACTGACACCGCGTGAACTGACACCGCCTGAACTGACGTGCACTGACCATCGAAGGAGCTGGATCAGCATGAACATCCACACCACCACGCGCAGGCGGTTCGCCGCGGCGGCTGTCGCCTCGGTCGCCGCCCTGCTCGCGCTCACGGCCTGTGCCTCGGGCGGGGGCGGGGAGCCGGGCACCGGCGACAAGCCCTACGTCGCCCTGGTCTCCAAGGGTTTCCAGCACCAGTTCTGGCAGGCGGTCAAGCAGGGGGCCGACGACGCCGCGGCCGAGCTGGGCGTCGAGGTCACCTTCGAGGGGCCGGAGACGGAGAGCGAGGTCGAGAAGCAGCTCACCATGCTCCAGACGGCCCTGGACAAGAGCCCGGACGCGATCGGCTTCGCGGCCCTCGACTCCGAGGCGTCGATCCCGATGATGACCGACGCCGAGTCACGCGGGATCCCCGTCATCGCGTTCGACTCCGGCGTGGACTCGGACGTGCCGGTGACCACGGTGTCGACGGACAACCTGGCGGCGGCGGCCGAGGCGGCCAAGCACATGGCCGAGCTGGTCGGCAGCGGCAAGATCGCCATCATCGCGCACGACCAGACGTCGCAGACCGGGCAGCAGCGCGTCGAGGGGTTCACGAAGTACATCGAGGAGAACGCGCCGGACATCGAGATAGTCGACACGCAGTACGCGGCAGGCGACCAGCTCAAGTCCGCCGACGCCGCCAAGGCGATCCTGCAGGCCCACCCCGACCTCAAGGGCATATACGGCGCCAACGAGGGTTCCGCCGTCGGCGTGGTCAAGGCGGTGCAGGAGACCGGCAAGGCGGGCAAGGTCACGGTGATCGGGTTCGACTCCGGCACGGCGCAGATGGACGCGATCCGGGACGGGGTGATGGCAGGGGCGATCACGCAGGACCCGATCAAGATGGGCTACGAGACGGTCAAGGCCGCCGTTGCGGCCATCAACGGCGAGGAGCTGGAGCCGGTCGTCGACTCGGGCTTCTACTGGTACGACAAGGACAACATCGACGACGAGGACATCAAGGCCGTCCTCTACGAGTAGCTGTCAGACCCCCGCGGACGTGGGGGCGGGGGCGCCGCCCCACGAGGAACTGTGGGGTAGCGAAAGAGCCGGGCGGGGGGAGGG